>CACZHN010000011.1 GCA_902780985.1 uncultured Lachnospiraceae bacterium
CACGGGGACGGAGGTTAAGTATTCAAAATGAATACTTAACCTCCGTCCCCGTGTTTCACAACCCCCGTCTCCGAGAGCTGACGTTATTTAATTTCCTTTACGTCCTTCTTTAGCACCGTACTTCATGTAGTGCTCCATATACTTGACGTTGTCGCTTCCGAACTTTCTCTTGAGATCGGAATATCTCTGCTTATAAGCGTTGACCGAGAAGCTCGGGTGAGCCTGGCGGCCTTCGTAAATACCGTGGTTAAGGAAATGCTCTCTGAGGAGTGTTTCGTTATAACCCATGGCCTTCTTTAAGTCAGGATATTTATCTGCGTAATACTTATAATCGAATACCAGCGCCAGTTCCTTAAGAGAAACCTTAGCCTCGCGGCGTTCCTTCTTGCCGTACTCGATATAGTGATTCATGTAAAGCTCGTTGTTATTACCGAAAGCCTTGTTCAGGTCGCTGTAATTCTCCTTATAAAGAGATACATTGAAGCTCTCGCTTGCCTGACGGCCTTCCTTAAGTCCGTTGTTCTGGAAATGAAGGAGATAGCTTACTCCGTTATTTCCAAAAGCTTTTCTGAGATCCGAATACTTGTTTTTGTAGAATCCTGAGCTGTAAACCTCGCTTGAATCACGGCCTTCGTTGATACCCGAATTTACGAAATGCGTAAGATACTTTGTATTATTGTTGCCGAATGCCTTCTGAAGATCCTTATACTTTGACTTGTAAAGTGTGATGTCGAAGTATGCGCTGGCGCGTCTGCCCTCGTTGATACCTTGCTTTACATAGTGAACAGCATAACTGAGATTATCGTTTCCGAAAGCTCTTCTTAAGTCCGCATAGTGACTCTTGTAATAATTGATGTTAAATACCGGACTTGCTTCCTTACCCTCGTTGATACCGATTCTTACAAAGTGGCTGAGCAGCTTGTTGTAATCGGTTCCGTAAACGGCTTTAACTTCCGGATACTTGGTTGCATAGTAATTAGCATCGAAAATGTATTTGATCTCTTCAAGACTGAGGTCGGCGATTCGGCCTTCGTCTTTACCTGTGTTGTTGTAATGAGCAACATAGCTGTAATTGTTGTCGCCGTACACACTTACGAGATCCGGATAGTTCTTCTTGTAAATATTTACATCAAACTCGTCCGATCCTCTGTAACCCGAAGGAATACCCTTTGTTAACCAGTGAACCTTCAGCGCCGGTGTATCATCACCGATGGATTCCTCGAGTTCAGGATTGTACTTAAGATACTCATCCGAATCAAATGCGGCCTTCATATACTGATTACTCTGGTTCCAAGGATTGCTTGAATTCGGATCTGTAGGATCCCAGTGCTTATATGAGCCGAAAGTATCTGCAAGCTTTATGCCCGAAGGCTTTCCGAAAGGTCCCGGATCCGAGCTTGCGTAAAATGTAATCGGAGTTCCTGCAGGGATGTTATCGTATACCCATTTAACATCGCGTACTGCCATTCTGACACATCCGGCCGAGCAGGCGGTTCCGAGCTTATCGTACTCTTCATATTCAAGGTCCGAAGGATCCTTGCTGAAGTACGGAACCGAATGGAACCAGATGTTTCCTGTGATAACCGCACAATACTGTCCCCAGACGCCGCCCTTGAGCATAGCCCAACGATACTTTGTTCCGAGGTTGTAAGTTCCGCTGTGAGGTGTCCATGTTCCTGTGGAACATAAGAAGCATTTGTACGGTTCGCCGTTGTAGTAGACGTTTACCGTATTTGTCTGGTAATTGATCCTGATGGAGTAACCGCCGGCAGCCTGAACTTCAGGTGCGGGGTAATTCAGAACTCCGATAAGAACAAAAACAGACAGAAGAAGACTGATGATTCGTTTCTTCATTTTGGATTGTTCCCCTTTCTTCATAAAAATTTACGCTTTTTAACCGACTATACACCACATTATAGCAAAGAATGCCTCGTTAACAACCGTAAATAAGATGAAAAAACAATTATTTACTTGTCAGTAGCGAGCGTTAACAGTATAATCTAAGTATGAAAATTGAATATTTAGGCAAAGCAGGAGAAATTCTGTGACTATCACTTAATGAGAATGCTTGGAGATTTATGCGCCACAGTCTTTTTTTAGACTGCGGCGCTTTTCGGCTATTATGGGGGTGTAAATATGATGAAGAAGTGGGGAGATTTTATCATATTAACTTGCATTACGCTGTTACTCCTTCTGCAGGGCAATCTGTTCGATTCCGTTGTATATGCATCGGACGAGCAGAGCGGGGAAGTAACAGTCGTGATCGAATCCGAAGCAGAGGATATGGCATCCTGCGAATGGATTTCGGCTGAAGAGTTCGGGACCTACTATACCGATGTGAACTCGGTGGTAAAAGAGGCCAGAGCAAAAGCAAAGCAGCGTATCAATACGATAGTTGTAAAGTATGCGGTCAAAGAGTACATTACCAGAGATGATCTGCTGGCAATACTCAACATGATCAATATGCATACGGGAGTTTCGGATGAGGGGGATTATCTGGAATCCAGTTATACAAGCTATTCGGCAAACGCTAATTGTACCAAAGCATATTTTGATTTCGATACTCAGAAGTACAATGCAGATGAGGTTTATTACTGCTATGAAATAACCATATCCGCGACATATAACTCCACAGCGGCGGAAGAACAGGCACTTACTTCGAAACTGAAGACTGTTTATTCGCAGCTGGGGCTTAGTTCCATGTCTGCAAAGGAAAAGATAAAGACTATCCATGATTATATTAAAGATAACGTGGAATACGATTACGAGAGCCTGCTTACGAAAGATCCGCTGGGAGATTACTCTGCGCATTCTGCATATTCCGCACTGGTTAAGGGAAAGGCTGTCTGCAGCGGATATGCGCAGCTTTTCTACAGAATGCTTCTGGACAACGGAATAGACTGCAGGATCGTTACCGGCCAGACTTTATCGGGTGAAGAAATGGGCAATCATGCCTGGAATCTTCTGAAGCTGGACGGTGAGTATTACTATACGGATGTTACATGGAACGACGGAGGAAATCAGAAGTATTATCTGTACGGATCCGATTCTCATTCCGACCATATACTTGATACGGACAGTAAGAATGAATTTGCGGAAGCGGGTTATAAGATCAGTTCGGATGATTATTACAGCGAGCAGGATATGCAAAATGCAAAGAAGCCCGGAGTTGTCTATTCTACCCATGTTCAGTCCTACGGATGGCAGAGCAAGGTGAAGAACGGAAAGATATCCGGAACGGTGGGACTTTCGAAAAGACTTGAAGCCATAACAGTTCAGCTGGAAAATGCACCGTACACCGGTGATGTTGAGTACAGAACCCATGTTCAGAGTTACGGATGGATGAACTGGGCCAAGAACGGAGCGGTATCCGGAACCAGCGGTGAGGCAAAAAGACTGGAAGCTATCCAGATAAGGCTCACCGGAAATATGGCTAAGAAGTACGACATTTACTACAGAGTCCAGGCACAGACCTACGGCTGGCTGGGCTGGGCGAAGAACGGTGAATGTGCGGGAACAGCGGGATTTGCAAAGCGTCTGGAAGCAATCCAGATAGTTATAGTAGAGAAGGGCACTTCCGTAAGCGGAAGCGTAAAGATAGACGGTCAGACACTTGATAAGCTGGGCGGAATCACGTCATCCACCAAGCAGACTGCGGGTTCGGCATATGTTGAGAAGGCAAAGAATCCGGACATCGTTTACAGAACTCATGTTCAGAGCTTTGGCTGGCAGAGCTATGTATCAAACGGTACGACCTCCGGAACCATCGGAAAGGCCAAGAGACTGGAAGGAATAGATATAAAGATACAGAACAGTCCTTATGCGGGCGGCGTTCTCTATACAACACATATTCAGTCCTACGGCTGGCAGGGAAATGAGAATAACCCTTCAACCTGGAAGAAGGACGGAGCTATGGCCGGAACCAACGGTCAGGGAAAACGTCTGGAAGCGATCAGGATAAATCTGTACGGTGAGCTGGCAAACCATTACGACGTATACTACAGAGTTCATGCACAGAGCTACGGCTGGCTGGGCTGGGCGAAGAACGGCGATGCTGCGGGAACCGCAGGAAAAGCAAAGCGTCTGGAAGGCATCCAGATAGTACTGGTTGAGAAAGGAAAGGCCGGTCCGGGAAGAGCTTACGGCGGCATCACTTCCAATCAGGATAAGGCATATATAGAGAAATAATACAATTAAAACGCGGAAAAATCCTACATATTAATAGAATCATAAGAGTTTTCTTCTTTACAAAGGGAAATGTGTAGCGTATAATCGTCATATCTATGGAAGAAACGGAGACAAAACTTCAGTAAGTCAGACAGGGAGTGGAAGCCGCGGACTGAGAGCTGCCACAATGAAACACTGAGGTGGAGAACACTCCTCAACTTGAATAAATTATATAATCCGTCTTTCGAGAGCATATCCGTTCAGCAGGCTGGACAGATATGAAGCCGGGTGGCACCGCGAATAAGTATTGTAGATTCGTCCCGGATACATATGTTTATATGTATCCGGGATTATTATATATTTAATCAAGAATTATATTATAGAAGGAGCTTATAGAAATGGATTTCAAGAATCAGTACAGAGACAAAACTATTGATAAGATGAGCGAAGCAGACGTTGGATCAACAGTCCGCCTTGCAGGATGGGTAGAGAACATCCGCGATCACGGTGGAGTATCCTTCATAGATCTTCGTGATCAGTACGGAGTAATGCAGATAGTTCTTCGTGATACTACACTTCTTGACGGAATCGTTAAGGAGATGTCTATTTCTGTTGAAGGACTTATAGAGCATCGTGATGAGGAGACCTATAATCCTAAGATCCCTACAGGAACCATCGAACTTGAAGCTCATTCTATCGATGTTCTCGGAAAGGTATACACACAGCTTCCGTTTGAGATTATGACATCAAAGGAAGTAAGAGAGGATGTAAGACTTAAGTACAGATTCCTCGACCTTAGAAACGAGAAGGTAAAGGATAACATCCTTTTCCGTTCAAAGGTTATAAGCTTCATGAGAAGAAAGATGGAGGAAATCGGATTTACAGAAATCCAGACTCCTATACTCTGTGCATCAAGTCCTGAAGGCGCACGTGATTATATCGTACCTTCACGTCGTTTCAAGGGTAAGTTCTATGCACTTCCACAGGCTCCGCAGCAGTATAAGCAGCTCCTCATGGTATCCGGTTTCGATAAGTATTTCCAGATAGCTCCTTGCTTCAGAGATGAGGATGCAAGAGCGGACCGTTCACCGGGAGAGTTCTATCAGCTCGACTTCGAGATGAGCTATGCAACACAGGAAGATGTATTCAAAGTAGGTGAGGAAGTACTTACTTCTATATTCAAGGAGTTTGCTCCGGAAGGATTCGAAGTTACAGAAGCTCCTTATCCGGTAATCAGCTACAAGGATGCTATGCTTCAGTTCGGTACAGATAAGCCGGATCTCAGAAATCCGCTCAGAATAATAGATCTTTCGGAGTTCTTCCAGAGATGTACATTCAAGCCTTTCCACGGAAAGACTGTACGTGCTATCAACGCTCCGAGAAAGCTTTCAAAGGGACAGCATGAGAAGATGCTCAAGTTCGCTACTTCAATCGGAATGGGCGGCCTGGGATATCTTGAGGTTCTTGAAGACGGAAGCTATAAGGGACCTATCGACAAGTTCATTCCTGATGATATGAAGGAAGAACTTCGTGAGACAGCTAAGCTTAATGTGGGAGATACAATCTTCTTCATCGCAGATAAGGAAGCACAGGCTAATTCATATGCAGGTCAGATCAGAACAGAACTCGGTATAAGACTTGATCTTCTTGAGAAGAACGCTTACAGATTCTGCTACATCAACGACTTCCCTATGTATGAGCTTGATGAAGAGACAAAGAAGCCTGCATTTACACACAATCCGTTCTCTATGCCACAGGGTGGACTTGAGGCACTTGAGACAAAGGATCCGCTTGATATCCTTGCATATCAGTACGATATCGTATGTAACGGTGTAGAGCTTTCATCAGGTGCTGTTCGTAACCATGATATGCAGATTATGGAGAAGGCCTTTGAAATAGCAGGCTACAGCAAGGATGTTCTTGAGCAGAAGTTCGGAGCACTCTATACAGCATTCCAGTTCGGAGCACCTCCACACGCAGGTATGGCTCCCGGAGTAGACAGAATGATCATGCTTCTCAGAAATGAGGAGAACATCCGTGAAGTTATCGCATTCCCAATGAACGGTAACGGACAGGATCTTATGTGCGGAGCACCTAATGATGTAACAGAGATGCAGCTCCGTGAAACACATATAAAGGTAAGAGCATAACCCGCATAACAGATAGGAGGCGCGTATGCAGATAACAGATGAAACCATTGAGTATGTCGGAATCCTCGGCAAGCTTGAACTCTCCGATGAGGAGAAGGAGCAGGCAAAGAAGGACCTGAACGATATGCTTGATTATGTCGGCAAACTGAATGAGCTGGACACAGACGGCGTTGAACCGATGAGCCATACATTTCCTGTATCAAACGTGATGAGAGAAGATGTTGTGACTAACGGTGATGATAAAGAGAACATGCTTAAGAATGCGCCGGAGAGGAACGAAGACGCATACATTGTTCCGGAAACATTTTAAGCTGAGATAAGAACAAATTTCGAGTATTAAGAATAGGAGATTGACATGACAGATATACTCTCCATGACAGCCGTTGAGCTGGGTAAGAAGATTGCTGCCGGTGAAATTACATCGGTGGAAGCAACCAAGGCTTACCTCAACAGGATCGGCGAAGCAGATAAAGAAATACATGCCTATATTACAATAGAGGCAGAGAAGGCTCTGGAAGCCGCACGTGAGGCAGACAGAAAGATCGCAGCAGGCGAACTTACAGGTCCTCTTGCAGGTGTTCCTGTTGCTATCAAGGATAATATGTGCATAGAAGGCACACTTACAACCTGTGCTTCCAAGATACTTGGAAACTTCGTTCCGACATATACATCAACAGCTGTTCAGTATCTTATAGATGCTGGGTAGTACATCGGAGACATCATACTTCGGTGCAACAAAGAATCCTTGGGATACAGACAGAGTACCGGGAGGCTCTTCAGGAGGCTCAGCAGCGGCCGTTGCAGCTGATGAGTGCGCAGTTGCCCTGGGAAGCGATACAGGCGGCTCTATAAGGCAGCCTGCGGGCTTCTGTGGCGTAACAGGCATCAAGCCTACCTACGGAAGAGTATCAAGATACGGACTTATCGCTTACGGTTCATCACTTGACCAGATCGGACCTCTCGGAAAGGACGTTACGGACTGTGCGACTATTCTTGAGATCATCTCAAAACATGATGATAAGGATTCCACATCGGCAAGCGAGAAGACAATCAACGACCCTGAGAAGTCGGCAACAGATTTCACATCGGCTCTTGTTTCCGATGTTAAGGGTATGAAGATCGGTGTTCCGAGAGATTACTTCATCGAAGGAATCGACGAAGACGTTAAGGCTGCGGTTCTTGCAGCTGCTGATAAATTCAGAGAAATGGGTGCCGAGGTTGAAGAGTTTGACCTGGGTATGGTTGAGTATGCGATCCCTGCATACTATGTAATCGCCTGTGCCGAGGCTTCATCGAACCTTGAAAGATTCGACGGAGTTAAGTACGGATACAGAACAGCTGATTACAGCGACCTTCACAACATGTATAAGAAGTCAAGAAGCGAAGGCTTCGGTGCTGAGGTTAAGCGTCGTATCATGCTTGGAAGCTTTGTTCTTTCATCGGGATATTACGATGCATACTATGTAAAGGCACTTAAGGTAAAGGCACTCATCAAGCAGGCATTTGATAAGGCGTTTGAGAAGTACGACGTTATCCTCGGACCTGTTGCACCTACAACAGCTCTTAAATGCGGTGAGTCTCTCAGCGATCCTATCAAGATGTACCTCGGTGATATCTATACGGTTGCAGTAAACCTTGCCGGACTTCCGGGACTTACACTTCCGTGCGGATATGACAAGAACGGTCTCCCTGTAGGACTTCAGATCCTGGGTCAGACATTTGACGAGAAGAAGATCATAAGAGCAGGATATACATTTGAACAGAGCTTCAAGGACAGTGCCAAGAAGGCACCCTTCAGCGTTCAGAAAGGAGGCAGATAAGAATGAGTAAGGAATACGAAGTTGTTATAGGCCTCGAGGTTCACGTAGAGCTGAACACAAAGACAAAGATTTTCTGCGGATGTTCCACTGAGTTCGGTGGCGCACCGAATACACATGTATGCCCGGTATGTTCGGGTATGCCGGGATCACTTCCGGTTCTTAACAGAGAAGTAGTAAATAAGGCAATATCCGTTGGTCTTGCCACAAACTGTGAGATAACAAGAAATTCAAAGTTTGACCGTAAGAATTATTTCTATCCGGACAACCCACAGAACTATCAGATCTCACAGCTCTATTATCCTATCTGCCGTAACGGACATGTGGATATAGAGACAGAAGAAGGCGGTAAGAAAGCCGTAAGAATTCACGAGATCCATATGGAAGAGGATGCGGGTAAGCTTATCCACGATCCTATCACAGACGATACATATGTAGATTTCAACCGTTCGGGAGTTCCTCTTATCGAGATCGTATCCGAGCCGGATATGAGATCTGCGGATGAAGTTGTGGCTTATCTTGAGAAGCTTCGCGAGACTATTATTTATCTCGGAGCATCGGACTGCAAGCTCAACGAAGGATCCATGAGAGCCGACGTAAACCTTTCCATCAGAGAGAAGGGTTCGGAGGAATTCGGTACAAGAACAGAGTCAAAGAACCTGAACTCTTTCAGAGCTATTCGTCGATGCATCGAAAATGAGATCGCAAGACAGATAGATATTCTCGAAGAAGGCGGACAGGTTGTTCAGGAAACACGTCGTTGGGATGACGAGAAGGGTTATTCATATCCGATGCGTTCCAAGGAAGACGCTCAGGATTACAGATATTTCCCTGATCCTGACCTTGTTCCTATCATCGTTTCCGATGAGTGGATCGATGAGATCCTGGCTGCACAGCCTGAGTTCAGAGATGCAAAGAAGGAAAGATATAAGCAGGAATACGAACTTCCTGATTATGATATAGACCAGATCACAGGTTCCAAGAAGATGTCCGAAATCTTCGAGGGAGCGGTTGCCGAGGGAGCAGATCCTAAGAAAGCTTCCAACTGGCTGATGGTTGAGACCATGAGACTTATGAAGGACACCGGAATCGATGCCGAGTCGCTGAAGTTCAGCCCTAAGAATCTGGCTGCACTCATCAAGCTTGTTGATTCGAAAGAGATCAACGGCGGCGTTGCCAAGGAAGTATTTGAGAAGGCAGTATTCTCGGATGATCTTGATCCGGTTAAATACGTAGCTGACAACAATCTTTCCACAAAGGCGGATTCGGGACAGCTTCTCGAAGTTGTAAAGAAGGCTATCGAAGCAAATCCGAAGGCTGTCGAAGATGTGAAGAACGGCAAGCAGAAGGCAATCGGAGCCATAGTCGGTTTCGTAATGAAGGAAATGAAAGGCAAGTGTGATCCGGGTGAGGTTAACAAGCTCATAGCGGAAGAACTTAAGTAATTATAGAAGACAAGAGACGTTAACATGATGGAACTTACAGTTGTGATGCCTGTCTACAATGAAGGCGAACGCATTTACAGAAACTTAATAGAAACAGCAGCACAGCTTGAGAAGTTCTGCCCGTCATTTCTTATCATAGCGGTAAACGACGGAAGCAGCGACGAATCGAAGCAGGAGATAGAAAGAGCTGCCGCAGCTGACAGCAGGATCAAAGTAATATCTTATGATGATAATAAAGGTAAAGGATATGCGGTAAGAAGAGGAATGCTTGCCGCAAAGTCGGAGTACGTTGCATTTCTGGATTCGGATCTGGAAATACCGCCGTATCTTCTCGAAGGCTTCCTGAGAAGCGCATACGAAGAGAACGCGGATGTGGTCATCGGATCCAAGATGCATAAGGACTCCAAGATAGAGTATCCGTTCCTGAGAAAGATCATGAGCTACGGATATTACTACTTTATGAAAATGCTGTTCGGTCTGAAGGTAAAGGATACTCAGACGGGTATCAAAATGTTCAGAACATCCAAGGCACTTCCGGTGCTGAAGGCCATGAGGACCAGCAGATTCTCTTTCGATATAGAATTACTGGCAATCTCATCAAAACTTAATTATAAGATCATCGAGATGCCGGTAGTTGTTAACTTCTCGAGAAATAAAGCTAACAGATCAAGAATAAGGATTCGCAGTATATTTGAAATGATCCGAGACTCCTTTAGGATAAAGTTTTATCTGTCACATTTTTCACTCCAGGGAGGCGATTATGGGAAAAAACGTTCTTGATAATATCAAGGAAATAAAGGAATCAGAAGAAGCAAAGAAGGCAGTCGAAGCCGAGGTGAAAGAGACCGAAAAGGCAGTCGAGGCCGAGGTGAAAGAGACCGAAAAGACGGTCGAAGCCGAGGTGAAAGAGACCGAAAAGACGGTCGAAACAGAGGTGAAAGAGGCTGAAGAAACAGTCGAAGCCGAAGTCGAAACAGCTTCGAAAGAATCCGAGAAAAAAGAATCCACGAAAAAAGATAAAAAAGAAAAAAAAGAGAAAAAAGCTAAAGAGTTTACATACGCTGATTACAACAAAATTCATAATGATGACGATATAGCAGGCGATAACAGAAAATCAGTAGCGAGATGGATCATTACATTTCTCATCGAGCTTATACTGGTAGTTGGTTTGATCGCTGCTATTATTGTGGTTAAGGCACGTAACAAATGGGGTCTGGCGGACATCACCGATCTCAGCGAGCAGGATCTTATGATCAACGCCGGTGCCAACAAAGATATGGATAATTACACAAACATAGCGCTCTTCGGTCTTGATTCCAGAGACAAGTCAATGGGAATCGGACATCAGAGTGACGCCATGCTTGTTATCAGCATTAACAATACAACCAAGGAAGTTAAGGTTATCTCCGTATACAGAGATATGCTGCTGGATATTCCGGGACAGGACGGTACGGCAAAGGCCGGCTCGGCTTATGCATTCGGCGGACCGCTTCTTGCAATCCAGATGCTCAATTCAAATCTGGATCTGAACATTTCCGAGTTTATCACAGCAAACTGGGAAGGCTTCACCCGTGCGGTTGATGCCCTCGGCGGAGTTACGGTTCATATCGAGGAAGATGAGATCGAGATGATCAATCTTTGTATCTCGGATCAGATAACAACCAATAACATGGCTTCAAACGGTGTATACGAAACAGGTTATGTAACACTTAACGGTGTTCAGGCTACAGCGTATGCACGTATCAGAAGTACGGGCCAGGGAGATATAACAAGAACGGAGAGACAGCGTGAAGTTCTGCTGGCGCTCATGACAAAGGTTAAGTCCGCAGATGCGGCAACCATCGACAAGACTCTTGATATGTTCTTCCCGTACATAAAGACATCTATTACGGAAGACGACATGATAAGCATCATGAAAGATGTTATGTCTTACAAGATAGACAGTACCGTAGGTTATCCGTTCTCATATGAGTATTATGAGGATGAGGTTAAGGGCTCATGCCTTTCACCTGAGAATCATATTCAAAATGTAACGGCACTTCATGAATACCTTTTCGGTACCAAGGCATACAAGCCGACGGACAAAGTTCAGAAGATCAGCAAGAAGCTGTCTGATGAAACAGGTGTAGGTGATAGAGGACCTGTAGTTGTTCATCCGGTTTTCGTATCGGATGATTCAGACGAGTAAAGAGGGATAATTCGGAGGCCCCACCTTGATGAATAATGGATTTAACAGAAAAAAAGAAATATTACTTGTGCTTTCATCATGGCTGGTTGTAATGAGTCTTGCATTTATAAAGGTCTGGTACGGTGGTATGACAGTTACCACATCAAACCTTTTGTACATGATGCCGCCCTTTAACATACAGGGAGTTTCGATAGAAGGCCCGGTGCTCAGTGATTCGATAGATTCTCATCTGCCGGATATGTATAAGCTGTTTACGCTGGGAGATATGTCGATATGGGACGGAATGAATGCATTCGGATTCCCGTCAACATATAACCTTCTGCTTAATCCCTTTAATCTTGTTTTCCTGCTTTCCTTTAAGTACGGTATATTACTTAATTCCATCCTGAAGTATTCAATGGCATATTTCGGAATGTACTACTTTGCAAAGCAGCTTAAACTTCATCCTGTTGCAGGAGTACTTGCAGCAGTGAGCTATGCATTTTCATCCACAATGGTTATGTGGCACTTCTGGCCTCACACCGATGTTATGATGCTGGCGCCGCTGATGTTCGCATTCGGCGAGAAGTTCATGAACAAGAAGGGCGTATATTATGTTCTCGCGGAAGCACTGGTGGTTTACTGGATGATAATCGCGGGAATGCCTACCTATGCGGCATATGTTATATATCTGTTCGGATTCTATGTTTTATTCAGAGTCATTCAGATATACGGAAAAGATATTAAAGCAATATTCCTTACTTATATCAAGTTCGGAGTTGCCATAGTCCTGGGAGTTGCGGCATCTCTCGGATATCTCTACACACTGATCACCATGACGGTGCTTAACGGATATTCCGACAGCCGTGCGGATCAGGGATATACATCACTTGAACCTAAATACCTGAGATCAATACTCATGCCGTATTACAGAGACGGCATGGAAATGCATACTACGGAGACTACCGTATTCTTCGGAATTGCGGTAATGATCATCGCTGCATTTTTCTTTATCAGAATGACAAAGAAGAAGCAGTGGTTCTGGGTTATATCCACAACAGTGGTAATGCTGATCGCATATACTCATTTACTGGATCCGGTATTCAACAAGATGCCGGGAATACATACTTCCCTGAAGTTCAGAGTTATCACGCTGGTGCCTTTCACATTAGCCGTTGTTGCGGCAATACAGCTCAGCGATATTCTGGAGAATCCGGAGGAGTATAAAAACAAGTGGTTAAGATATATCATCTATGCGGTGATACTGGGAGTATGGGTGGTATTTAAAGTTACATATCCTGATGTTACGAAGGTTTTCAGAAACATCATATTCGTAGTGATGATAGCTGCGGCAGTTGAAGTGCTTATCCTTGTGAATAAAAATGCCGCAAAAAGAATCGGATGTGCGGTCATCCTGCTGATCGCCAGTGTCAACATGGGTGCCTTTGCAAGCGAGTACATGCCGCTTATCGAGGACGATGTGCCGGTAATTCCGACACCCACCGAAAGCATTGAGTACATTCAGGATAATCTGAAGTTCAGAGTGTTCGCGGGACCGGACTGGACGTTCTTCCCGAGATCAAATGTATATTACGGCGTCAGAAGCATAACCTGCCATGGATTCATCAACACCAACAAGGATGTTGAGAAGTATCTTAAATCCATGGATGAAAACATGTACGTGACCCGTACCAATACTCACGGAAGCGGCATCACAAATGTGAACCTCTTCAAGTATGCGGGAATCGACAAGCTTCTTGTGATATATCCGATAGACGAGCAGTATTCGGAGGATTACGAAGAAGTGCTTTATGCTTCGGACGGACTCAGAGTATATTCAACGGATAAGTTCAATGACAGATTCTTTATCGGCTATGATGTAAAAACGGTTGATAACGATGACGCCATGCTTGAATATATGAAAGAGACTTATGTTCAGAACGGTGTGGTAATGCTTAAGTCCGATTACGACGCGAGCATAGCATCGGGAGAAGGAAGCGGAAGCTTCAGTATAGTGGAAGACGAAGGGGATTACATCAAACTGGATGTCAATGTGGACGGAAACAGGGTTTTCGTATTCGATGAATACAATGAAGGCAACTGGAAAGCCACCATCGACGGACAGGATGCAAAAGTGCTTAAGGTCAATTATCTGTTTAATGCAGTGATCGTACCGGAAGGACATCATGAGGTCGTATTCAGATACGACACCAAGATACAGAATATTTTCTTTATTTGCACAGTGGTCATTGTTCTCACACTGGTGCTTATAATGCTGATATTAAGAATCAAAAACAGGAAGGACAGATCAGAAGATGAAACTGATAATTCAGATACCGTGTTACAATGAAGCAGAAACCCTTGAGATAGCCTTAAACGATCTTCCGAAGCATATCGACGGAATTGATGAGATCGAATACCTCATAATCAACGACGGAAGTAAGGATGCTACGGTTGAGGTTGCAAAGCGCTGGGGAGTTAACTATGTGGTTAACTTCAGAAGAAACAAAGGTCTGGCTCACGGATTCATGGCAGGTATAGATGCCTGTCTCAGAAACGGAGCGGATATAATCGTAAATACCGATGCGGACAATCAGTATAACGGTGCTGATATCGAAACAATAGTAAGACCTATTCTTGAAGGCAAGACCGACATCGTGATCGGTGAAAGACCTATAGACAATACAGAGCATTTCTCACCGCTTAAGAAGAAGCTTCAGCATTTCGGAAGCTGGGTTGTAAGAAAGGCTTCCAACTCGGACATCCCGGATGCACCGAGCGGATTCAGAGCCTTCAGCAGAGAAGCGGCTATGAGACTTAATGTAACCAACGAATATACCTACACACTTGAGACTATCGTTCAGGCAGGAAGAGAGAAGATCGCACAGACTTCCGTTCCTATCAGAACAAACGGAGAGTTAAGACCGTCAAGACTTTTCAACAGCATGATGGGCTATGTAAAGAAGTCCATGGTTACAATACTCAGAGCATATCTGATGTATTCACCGCTGAAGACTTTCACCATTATCGGTCTTATCCCGTTCCTTATCGGTGTGATAATCGATATAAGATACCTTATTTACTTCTTCCAGAATGTAGGCGGACATATCCAGTCACTTATTCTGGGAAGTACTCTGATCATGGTTGGCTTCATGACATTTGTTATCGGCCTCCTGGCAGATATTATATCCAAGAACAGAAAGATACTTGAAGATGTTCAGTATCATGTAAGAAAGATGGATTATGATGGGGATAATAAGAGATAAGCTTCTTTATTCGAAAAACATAAACAAGTCAGCTTATTTTTGGAATGCATTTGCGGCAATGATGAATTCATTTCAGACCATGCTGCTTCTGCTTGTAATAACACATTTCGGAGACGATACAGATTCCAGTATCTTCGTAATGGCCTATGCCGTGGGAAATCTCATGTTAAATGTAGGAAAGTACGGAGTGCGTCAGTATCAGGTAACCGATGTGACTGAGAAGAACAGCTTCTCGGATTATCTTCATGCCAGATTTGCCTCTAACGGCATCATGCTGGCGGGAATAGCCATATATCTTCTGGTACACGGCATCAAGGGTGACTATTCGGGCGAAAAGATGGCAGTTGTCTTTATGATATGCATGGTGAAGTTCGTTGAAGCTTTCGAAGATGTGTATCACGGAAGGATGCAGCAGAAGGGAAGACTGGATGTTGCGGGAAGGATCCTCGGTATAAGACTGGGCCTCTTCATCGTATTTTTCGCGGTATTGTACATCATAACAAGATCTCTTATCGTGACCACCGCAGTCAACCTTGCGATAACGATCATCCTTTCAATAGTGATGAATTATTCGGTCTTCGGTGAATTTTCCGAAGGAAGCGGAAAGACAAGAAATATCAAGAAGATCATGATAGAATGTTTTCCGCTGTGCCTCAGCATGTGCCTTAACATGTACATAGCCAACGGCCCGAAATACACCATCGATACGGTGGTGGACGATTATGTTCAGACAAGATTCAATATTATATTTATGCCGGTGTTTATCATAGCCCTTCTGGCAAACTTCGTATTTCAGCCGGTGCTGAAGAATATGGGTGAGCTGTGGCATGACGGACATGTGAAGGCATTTGTATCAAAGACCGTAAAGCTCGGCCTGCTGGTAGTTGCCATCGATATAGTGATAGTACTGGTGGGAAGCGTGATAGGATGCCCTGTTCTGGGTATGGTCTACGGAGTGGATCTCAGCGAATACAGGATCCATCTCGTAATGTTCATGTTTGCAGGCGGTATCATAGCACTGCAGAATCTGCTGATCATGGTGATAACAACCGTAAGATATCAGAAATATATGATCTACGGATATATTATAACGGCGTTGATGACACTTTTATTCAACGGCAAGGTTCTTGCACTGAAGGGCCTGCTGACATTAACGGCGTATTTCCTGGTAATGATGGTCGTCCTTTTAATATACTGCATAATACTGTTGTGGGTGGCCGTTCGAAATAGGAGGAATACCGATTCCAATGCTGATTGATAAAGAATTAGTCGGAAAAAAAGTATTATTTATAACAACTAAAAATACGGATTATCTCAGAAATACACAGGAGACGGATATCATATCCGGCTCCGCGGAGGATATTACTGTACTGGGCTCCGGAGATAAAAGCTATGTGAAAAGACTTATCAAAGTCTATTTCAAACTGATGACGATGAGAATGAAAAAGTTCGACACCGTTTTTGTGGGCTTTTCTCCGCAGCTTATTATTCCGCTGTTTAAATTCAAATTTCGCGGTAAAACAGTAATATCGGATTTTTTTATTTCCGTATATGATACGATGGTAAACGATCGGAAGAAGTTCAAGCCACGCAGTTTCATGGGAAAGATCTGCAGATGGGTTGATAAGAAGACCATCAGGGGTTCTGATTACACCATAGTGGATACCAAGGCTGACAGGGATTACTTCGCCGAAGAATTCGGCCTTAATCCGGGAAAGACGGATGTACTTTATCTGAAGGCGGATAACGACATTTACTATCCGAGAGAAAAGAAGAAGCCGGAGAAACTTAAGGATAAGTTCACGGTACTTTACTTCGGATCCATCCTTCCGCTTCAGGGCGTTGAGGTCATCACCGATGCCATGGATATCCTGAAGGACAGAACCGATATGCAGTTCATCATCATCGGTCCTATAGGAAAGAATATAAGACATATAGAGTCGGAAAATATAAAGTATATCAATTGGCTGCCGCAGGATAAGCTGGCAAAGTACATAAGCTACGCAGACCTCTGTCTGGCAGGCCACTTTAATAAAGATATTGATAAAGCTAAGAGAACCATCGCAGGTAAGACATACATTTACGAAAATATGAAAAAGCCGATGATTCTCGGAGAAAACAGCGCAAATCACGAGCTGTTCCGGGAAGACGAAACTCACTTCTTTGTGGAAATGGGTGACGCCGGAAAGCTTGCGGACAAGATACTTGAGGTTAAAGACAGAATAAATTTATAAGACGAGGAAGAGATATGAAAATAGCAATAGCCGGAACAGGATATGTTGGATTATCACTTGCAGTGCTTCTTGCACAGCATAACGAAGTAACAGCGGTTGATATCGTTGAAGAAAAAGTAGAAATGATCAACAACCGCAAGTCACCTATAGTGGATGCGGAGATACAGAAGTATCTCGCTGAAAAAGAACTGAACCTTAAGGCAACAACAGATGCCGAGGCAGCATATAAGGAAGCTGAGTTTGTCATCATTTCAACTCCGACAAACTATGATTCCGATAAGGATTATTTCGATACAAGCTCTGTTGAGACTGTTATCGGTATGGTCACAAAGGTTAATCCGGATGCGGTAATGATCATCAAGTCCACAATACCTGTAGGATTTACAAAGGGTGTAAGAGAGAAGTTCAAGTCAGAGAATATCATATTCTCCCCTGAGTTCCTTCGTGAAGGAAAGGCTCTCTACGACAACCTGTATCCATCAAGAATCATCGTGGGTGAAGATTCCGAGAGAGCACATAAGTTTGCGGGACTTCTGAAGGAAGGAGCTATCAAGAAGGATATCCCTACACTTTTCACAGGTTCCACAGAGGCAGAGGCTATCAAGCTTTTCGCAAATACATATCTTGCTCTGAGAGTAGCTTACTTCAACGAGCTTGATACATATGCAGAGATGAAGGGATTAAACCCTGCAGACATCATCCAGGGTATAGGTCTGGATCCGAGAATCGGTGACTTCTACAACAACCCATCCTTCGGATACGGCGGATACTGCCTGCCTAAGGATACAAAGCAGTTGAGAGCAAACTATAAGGACGTTCCGGAAAATCTTATCACGGCTATCGTTAATTCAAACAGCACAAGAAAAGATTTCATCGCTAACCAGATCATCAAGCGTTCACCGGAAACAGTTGGTATATACAGACTTACCATGAAGCACGATTCCGATAACTTCAGACAGTCTTCAATCCAGGGAATCATGAAGAGACTGAAGGCCGAGGGAATCAATATCGTGATCTACGAGCCGACTATTCAGGACGATTACTTCAACAAGAGCAAGGTCATCCATGACATGGATGAATTCAAGCGTATATCGGATGTTATAGTTGCCAACAGATTCAACGAAGAACTGGATGACGTGATCGACAAGGTATATACAAGAGATATTTATTGCAGAGATTGATAAATGAGTAAGAAGAAAATATTAAAGTTAATATTTGTTCTGGTAGTACTGCTGTTTAATGTATTTGTTATCCGCAACGGAAGATTCGGCGGTGCGAAGGGCGACAACATCACCCTGGGCATAAGCGTATTTACCGATAAGGAAACGGATTATCAGCTTTACTACGCAAGAGAGAACGAGACTCTTACGGAGGAGAACAGCTCCATAGTACATGTAGCGTCAAATGCATCTCAGAACGTGGAATTCGTATTTCCGTCGGACTGTAAGACGGTAAGACTTGACCTCGGAAATAAAGATGCGGAGATAAAAGTAAGCAGCTTTTATTTCAAGGCGGGAAAGTTCAAGGATGAGGTATCTCTTCAGGAACTGGGCGATATGATCGGAAAGTACGGCTCCGATACGACTTCCGCTATGGAGGGAGATACTCTCAAGATATCCGTTAAGGGCGGAGATCCTTATACTTTCGTGGATGTAAATCCGGAAAGGATCGAGAGAGATTACAGAGCCGCAACCAAGACAAGAGATCTTGTGATAAGCCTTATCATATGTCTCATCATGGATCTTATCGCAGCCTATGCGTTAAAGCATTTTGCGGCGCTTATCGATGTGCCGACAGAGATATACCGTCACAGAAAAGTGGCACTGACTCTGGCAAAGAACGACTTCAAGACAAAGTATGCGGGATCATATCTGGGTATCGTATGGGCATTCATACAGCCCGTTGTGACGATACTTGTATACTGGTTCGTATTCCAGGTAGGATTCAAGTCCGGAAATATGAAGGGACATCCTTTTGTACTTTATCTGGTATCGGGAATCGTTCCGTGGTTCTTCTTCTCGGACGGACTTAACGGAGGAACCGCAGCACTTACCGAGTACAGTTACCTTGTAAAGAAGGTAGTGTTCAACATCGACATACTGCCTCTTATAAAGGTTGTGGCAGCGGTATTCGTACATGCGTTTTTTGTTCTTTTCGCGATTCTTCTGGGATGCCTCCTCGGATACTACCCGACAATATATCTGGTGCAGATCATTTACTATGTATTCTGCAGCTTCGTATTTACACTGGGACTAACGTATCTTACGTCGGCGGTAGTGGTATTCTTCAGAGATTTAAATCAGTTTATCAGTATATTTGTACTTCAGGTCGGAATGTGGCTCACCCCTATCATGTGGGATGAAAACATCCTTCCGGCATGGCTCAGACTTATCTTCAAAGCCAACCCGATGTACTATGTGGTGGACGGCTTCAGAGATGCCATGGTCTACCATAAGTGGGTATGGGAAGGCAAAGCCCTTTGGACAATATATTTCTGGGTTATCACATTCCTGATCTTCGGATTCGGAACAAGAGTTTTCAGAAGACTCAAGGTTCATTTTGCGGATGTTCTGTAAAGTCCGCTTATTGCGAGGGATTGATTAATGGCAGCTAATGCTATAGTAGTTAATAACGTTTCAAAACTTTATAAATTGTACAACAAGCCGTCGGACAGACTTAAGGAGTCTCTGGGACTCTCCAAGAAGGTGAGCTATAAAGAGCACTATGCGCTCCATGACCTCAGCTTCTCCATAAAGAAGGGAGAATGCGTGGGTATCATCGGAACCAACGGTGCGGGTAAGTCCACCATCCTGAAGATAATAACCGGAGTACTTAATCCCACAGCGGGAGAGGTTACCATCGACGGACGTATATCGGCACTCCTGGAACTGGGAGCCGGCTTCAACATGGAGTATACGGGTATAGAAAATGTATATCTGAACGGAACCATGATCGGCTTCTCGAAGGAAGAAATCGACCAAAAGCTGGATGACATCTTAGCTTTTGCGGATATCGGAGATTTCGTAAATCAGCCTGTAAAGACATATTCTTCGGGTATGTTCGTCAGACTCGCATTTGCGGTAGCGATAAATATCGACCCGGAGATTCTCATCGTAGACGAGGCTCTTTCGGTAGGTGACGTATTCTTCCAGGCAAAATGCTACAAGAAGTTCGAGGAGTTTAAGAAAGCGGGAAAGACTATTCTCTTTGTAAGTCACGACCTCTCGAGTATCGAGAAGTACTGTGACAGAGCTATCCTTCTGGATCACGGAAGAAGCATAGCCGAAGGAGAACCTATAAATATCATAAACATTTATAAGAAGGTCATGACAGGTGTAAGCGTGGACGAAGCCACAGCCGAAAAGGATGAGGAGTTCGATCCGAAAAGCGTTGCGACCCATGAGGAAGGTAAGCTCTGGAAAGACAGCCTGACCGTAAATCCGAATCTGGATGAGTACGGCGATATGGGCGCCAAGCTTATAGACGTGGGAGTTTTCGACGATGAAGGAAATCTTACTACCACCATCATGAAGGGATCCAAGTTCACTCTGTGTTCCAAGATCGAGTTCTTTAAGGATATCGAAGACCCGATATTCACATATACCTTTAAGACCATAAAGGGACAGGATATCACGGGCTCCAATACCATGTATGAAAAGGTCAGCGTTGGAACGGCCCATGCGGGTGATATATACGTTGCATCCTTTACACAGGACATGTTCCTTCAGGGCGGAGAGTATCTGCTTTCCATGAGCTGTACAAGCTATGTGGACGGAGAACTTGTAGCTCACGACAGATTGTATGATGTATTGAATATTACGGTTGTTTCTGAAAAGAATACCGTAGGGTTCTATGATATGAATTCTCAGGTAGAGGTACAACTGGTCAGAGATGGACTTAAAAAACAGGCATAAAACAGTTTACATAATATTACTCGTAATGCTATTATTGCTGGTGGGAGCGGCAGCGCTTATTCTGCTGTTTCGACGAGGTGAAAAGGCCGAGCTTTTGGAACCTGCTGAAACCGTGCACAGCAATGATGCGAAGTTCTTCAAAGACAAAATAATAGCCGGCGTGGATGGGGCTTTGACGGTTCTGGATTACGACGGAAAAGAAGCGGCGCGGTACCCGGATATCAGAGTTCAGTGGTGCCACAGTCTTGAATCGGAAAACCTTATAGTATACGGCAACGATTACAGACAGGTGGGCATCCTTCAGCTGGACAATGATTACAATGTCACGCTGCATAATAAGATATACGAAGGTGAAAACCTGTATATAGATCCTACGATAATCAAGGCAGACAGCAGTTATTTCGTTACATTTACCGAGATAATCGGAGCAGTGAATAACTCCGATCCGAATGGGGAAAACGGTGAATATAAGCTTCACCTCTATAAGTCGGAGGATCTGGAAAACTGGGAAGAAGTGGCTGTGATCCTGGATAACAGCAGGAACACGGAAGATATAGATATAATGTTTGAACATGGCAGGTTCGAAGTATTCTACGAACTGGAAGATTACGATAAGGGTTGTTCGAGTATAAATGTCATTACATCCAAGGATGAGACGGGAACAGCCTGGAATGAACCGAAGGAACTTCTGCCGGCAGATGCGGATCATGAGATGGCCTGCATCGAGAAGCGTGAGGACGGTTACAGGATCTGGTACAGCTGTGACAAGGATGCACCGGGACAGAGCTACTCGGCGGGACGGATATACTGCGCCGACTTTGAGGAAGACCTGACCTGCAGGGCGAAAGACGAAGCTCTTATAAAAAGGCAGTCCGAATATGACGGCATAGGCGGAGTCAGACTGTATGACGTAAGGCAGATCGACGGAAAAAACTATTATCTGTATGCGAGAAATTATCTTACGGATAACGAACTCAGAATAATTATAAAATAGAGTTTTTTTCTTAAACAAGGGAGCAAAAATGTACGACACAATCGGAAATGTAAAAGTAAGTTACGACTTTTATAAAGAAACTGAAAAGAAGGATATGAGCAAGAAGGAGCAGAAGCTTTTCGACATCGTAAGCGGTGACGAAGATTTCGAAGAGTTCCTCATCGGCGAGTCCGACTCATATTATCTCTATAATCTTTCCAACGTAATCCATAACATTCTCGAATGGTATGATTTCGGTCAGGAAAAAACACTTCTGGAAGTAGGTTCGGGAAGCGGTGCTCTTACGGGACTTTTCTGCGAAAGACTGGAGAAGGTTACCTGTATAGAGAAGGATAAGCAGTTATCCGTGATCAACGCTACAAGAAACCGCGAAGCAAAGAATCTGGATATCCTGGTAGGCGATATCAGAGAGATTTCCATAGACGACAAGTTCGATTATGTCACACTTATCGGAGGTGCCGAGTATCTTGAAGAGGCTAAGAGATTCCTTAAGCCGGGCGGAACCGTGATCCTTTCCGCAAACAACAAGTTCGGTATCAGAAACTGGGCAGGTAAGGAAGATAAGAGCGATGCGGAGAAGGAGTTCTCAAAGCATGCCCTGAAGGAAATGATCCGTAATGCCGGATTCGAGAACGCAAAGTTCTTCTACCCTGTATCGGACTATAAGCTCCCTCTGGAGATCTACTCCGACAGAAGCCTTCCGAAGGCATGGAGCATAGCGGGCAATTCACCTTCCTACGATAAGGACAGAGTCCTCTACTTCGATGAGGATAAGGCACTGAACGCTGTCATCGAAGACGGAATGTTCGATAAGTTTGCAAATTCCTATCTCATATTCTGCAATGACTTTGCGGCAAAGGATAAGGGAATCAATACGGTTTACACCAAGTATAACTCCATGAGAAAGCCGGAGTTCCAGGTGGCAACCGGAATCGTGGATGACGGAAAAGAGAAGTACGTTGTTAAGAGACCTATCGTACCGAAGGCCGAGAGACACGTATACAGGATCATATATAACTTCGATACATACAGAGACAATTACTATAACAAGATAAAGTTTGCGGATTGTACCGAGATCGAGAAGGGAATCAAGTTCCCGTTCATTTCCGGAAAGGGACTTCTGGACGGATTCGATTTCGCCGCAGCGGAAAAAGAAGAGATAATCGAGAAGGTCAATTCTTTATTCGATATCATCCTTGATATCAGAAAAGAATACTTCGTTCCTTTCGAAGTCAGTGACGGATTTAAGGAGATATTCGGAGAGGCTTATCCTGTAAAGGTTGAAGGACTCAGCGTATCCAATCTGGATTCCATCTTCGATAACTTCGTTATCTCCGACGACGGCATACAGTGCATCGACTACGAGTGGATGTTCGATGTATGCGTCAACTTTAACGAAGACGAGCAGAAGATCTACGGATCCATGGAAGAGCATTTCCAGCAGCATGTTCACGGCAAGGACAGACGCTACTTCTATCTGAACAACTACTTAAAGAATACCGTAAGAGTCGAGACTCTTACAGACGAGATAGAGCAGAAGACTCAGCATATCGAAAACCTTGCTGCGGAAGTAGAGAGCAGGGAAGAAGAGATTGCAACCGATAAGATCACCATCAAGAACCTTGAAGATCAGATCACCGCGAAGAACGAGCATATCGACAATCAGAAGCAGGAGATTGCTTCAAAGGATGAATTCATCGAACACGTAAAGACCAAGTTGGATGAGGCAAATGATCATATCGCCGAGCTGCTGGACGAAAGCGGCAAGAAGGACGGAAAGATCGCTCAGCTTGAGGCAGATACGGACGTTCTGAATGCAAGAGTCGAGAATCTCAGTACAGCCCTTGAGAACAAGGTTCAGGAAATGGGCAGACTGGGCAAGGAGATTGCCGAGAAGGACAGCGCCATCATCGAGCAGAGAGAGCTGATCCAGGAGTATCACAGAGCCTTGAAGAATCCTTTCTACGGCATGTACATGATCGGCAAGAAGGGATACTCAAGACTGTATCTCAAGTTTGCATCTGAAGAGAAGAAGGCAGAGTTCCTTGAGACCAGGAAGGTGGGCAAGGACTTTGTGAAGTATAAAGATCTGGTGGAAGAAGTTCCGAAGAGCTACGAGCAGTGGATAAGCTACCGCGAGAGCAAGGAAGTTCAGGATGAGACCTTTGAATATATGCCGAAGATATCCATTCTGGTACCGGTATATAACGTTCTGGATAAGCACCTTGTTCCGTGCATCGAATCCGTTGTGAACCAGACCTATCCTAACTGGGAGCTGTGTCTTGCGGACGACTGCTCCACATGGGATAACGTAAAGGAGACTCTGAAGAAGTACGAGGAGAATCCGAAGATCAAGGTTGTATACAGAACCGAGAACGGACACATCTCAAGAAGCACCAATTCCGCTCTTGAGGTTGCAACGGGAGAGTTTATAGCCCTTCTGGACTGCGACGACGTACTCCGTCCGAACGCACTTTACGAAGTGGTAAAGGAACTGAACAAGAACAGAGAACTGGACTTCATTTACAGTGATGAAGACAAGGTGGACGATGATGGCAACAACAGACATATGCCGCATTTCAAGCCTGACTGGTCACCTGATACACTTATGGCTCACATGTATACATGCCATTTCGGCGTTTACAGAAAGAGCATTGCCGATGAGATCGGCGGACTGAGAGTGGGACTTGAGGGATCTCAGGACTATGACTTCACCCTCAGATTTACAGAGAAGACCACAGCCGATAAGATCGCGCACATCGCAAAGATCCTTTATCACTGGAGAGAGAGAAAAGAGTCTACAGCCGGAAATGCAGTGGTTAAGCCTTACGTATTCGAGGCAGCCAAGAGAGCAAAGCTGGAGGCTATGGAAAGACGCGGACTCAGCGGAAAGACAGTCTTCGATGACATTACTCATCAGTATAACGTGGTATATGACGTAAAGGATGAGCCGACGGTAAGTATCGTGATCCCTTCAAAGGACAACTACGAAGTCCTGAAGAGATGTATAGATACACTGTACGATATAACGGCATATAAGAACTTCGAAGTTGTACTCGTGGATAACGGAAGCAGCGACGAGAATAAAGAGAAGTACATGGGTCTGGCCGAGAAGTACGGCTTCAGATACATTTACGGTAAGATGGATTTCAACTTCTCCAAGATGTGCAACATCGGTGTGGAGGCTGCAAAGGGTGAGTACATCCTTCTCCTCAACGACGATATCGAGATAGTTGAGAAGGACTGGCTCAGCGTCATGCTGGGACAGGCACAGCTGGATCATGCCGGAGCGGTAGGAGCAAAGCTTCTGTATCCTAATACACATAACATTCAGCATGTGGGCGTTATCAATATCGAGAACGGACCGGTTCACGCCTTCAGCGGAATGTCCGACGACAACATTTACTATTTCGGACGCAATCGTCTGAATTACAACGTGATCGCAGTTACCGCTGCCTGTCTTCTTGTAAAGAAGGCCAAGTACGAAGAGGTGGGCGGACTCGACGAGAACTTTGCGGTTGCATATAACGATATCGATTTCTGTATGAAGCTCTGCGAAGCAGGTTACTTCAACGTAGTGAGAAACGATATCAAACTGCTGCATCATGAATCCGTCAGCAGAGGCAACGACCTCATCGATACGGAGAAGATGCGCAGACTCATGAACGAGGAGAAGAAGCTTTACAAGAAGCATCCTAAGTATGCTCACTTCGATCCGTTCTACAATGAGAATCTTACCCAGCACAGACCTGACTTCTCGGAGGGTTACGAACAGTTCAGATTTGTAAAGTCCAAGATCCAGGAGAAGAAGATCGATACCAGAGTAAACAACAAGCTGGAATGCAATCTCGATTCCGTAAATATCGGAAGATACATCGAGATCGAAGGCTGGGGTTATATCAAGGGTTACGGAAAGAACAACGATCTGAACTACATGCTGTATCTTGACGGTGAGAAGAAACTTCTCGTATCCACAAAGAGATTCTACAGACCTGATGTGGCTGCGGGATTCCCGGAGGAGAGAAATATCGAGTTTACCGGATTTAAGGCTATGTTCCCGTTTGAGAGAATTCCGAACGGAAGCTATAAGATATGGCTGATCACGGACAAGGGTGCGGTTGACACAGGAAAGACACTCGAAAAATAACCGGACTAAAGGTGAAATGATTTGATAAAAAGATTCAGCTTTGACAAAGTACGCAGGAGCGTACAGGATAAAAACGTTATAGTATTTCAGGGTTACGCAAACGAAGCATTTACCTCTGCCAACAAGGCAGAGGTGTGTTTCACAGCGGGCGGAAAGAAGTATAAGACAGAGGCGGAAGTTAGTGTACGTAAGCTTTCGCCCGTTTTTGCTGTTGTGAGGGCAGGTGCTCCACTCAGTTATATGGTATTCGTATACGTCAAAACAGACAACAAACTGGGCGAGTATCTGAAGGCTTCGGGCAGCGAGGCTGAATCAGGCTTGCAGAACGGAACCGTGTCGGTAAAGATATCGGGAGACGACGGTGAGGAGACCGAGCTTTTCAGAGGAAGAGCATCCCTTGTGAAGAAGGGACTGGGAAGGATTCTCTATGCCATCGACGACATCGAGAAGAACGACGGAAAACTTACGGTAGCCGGCTGGACCGTGGACTGCGACGAGATAAGAATAGGTCTCTACAAGAAGAACGGCAAGGGATACGAGAGGATCGAATCCAAGGTGGACTGGGACGTAAGAGAAGATGCCCTCACCTTCGTGCCGGAGTGCGAAAGCAGCCGCAGGGCAGGCTTCAAAGTCACTGCGGAGACCGACGAGAAGAAGCTCAAGCTTCTTATCCAGACCAGAAGCATAAAGAAGATAATAACCGTAAATGCCATGGAGAACTCCGTGAAGTCACAGATCACGGGCAGGGTTGCCCAGACCTGGCATACGGTGGAATATAACATCAACACAATCGGCTTTGCCGGTACCATGAGAAAGATTGCCAGAAAGGTTCTTCCGGGAGGAGTTCTTAAGAGCATTGATTACAATGTCTGGAGAACGGACCGCATCCCTGATGAAGAGAAGCTGGAATATCAGAGACAGAGAGATAAGGAATTCGCTATCAGACCTAAGTTCAGCATAGTGGTTCCTATGTACGAGTCGGATGAAAGACTTCTCACGGAAATGATCGAGTCCGTAAAGGCACAGACCTACACCAACTGGGAGTTATGCCTCTCCGACGGAAGTGCCGATAAATCAAGGCTTTACGACATCGTAAAGAAGTACAGCGATGAAGACGGCAGGATAAGATATATCGGAGATACAAAGAGCGACAAGACACTGGGGATTGCCGAGAATACCAATCAGGCCATGGAGAAGGCTTCCGGAGACTACATAGTTTTCGGAGATCACGATGACCTGTTTGCACCGGATGCTCTGTACGAATGCGTATATCTCATCAACGAGAAGGCCGAGAAAGAAGGCCTGAAGGAGATCAATTACATTTACTCCGACGAAGATAAGATCAACGAAGAAGGTACGAAGTACAGTGATCCGCATTTCAAGCCGGACTTCAACATAGACTTACTCAGATCCGTGAATTACATCAGCCACATGTCGGTGGTTTCGAGAAAACTTGCGGATTATGTGGGCAAGCTTGATCCGGAGTTTAACGGCGCCCAGGATTACGATTACATCTTAAGATGCGTGGATACCCTAACGGAGATGAAGCGTCTGCTTAACCCGACGGTCTATCACATCCCTAAGGTGCTGTACCACTGGAGGACTATAGCAGCTTCCACCGCGGCAAATCCCAAGTCGAAAATGTATGCCTTCGAAGCAGGCAAGAGAGCCATCGAAGAGCATCTTAAGAGAAACAGCCTTAAGGCCACCGTGGAAATGGGTGAAGATCTGGGATATTACGACGTGCATTATACTGTAGCGGATGAGGTACGAAAGGGCGACGCAGACAAACCGCTTCTTTCCATCATCATCCCGAACAAGGATCATGTGGATGACCTGAAGACATGCATCGATTCC
Source organism: uncultured Lachnospiraceae bacterium (assembly GCA_902780985.1). The sequence goes on from CACZHN010000011.1 coordinate 28,159, forward strand.
ATCGATAAGAGGTCTACATTCAGAAACTACGAATTCGTAGTGGTGGAGAACAACAGTACCGAAAAGGCTACATTTGACTATTATAAAGAGATCGAGAAGAGAGATAACGTTCAGGTGGTTTACTGGAAGGAAGACTTCAACTTCTCGGCTATCAATAATTTCGGCGCGGCAGCCGCAAAGGGAGATGTATATCTGCTCCTCAACAACGACACCGAGCTGATGAACGACGACGCCATCGAAGACATGCTGGGATACTGCATGAGACCGGAGGTTGGAGCGGTTGGTGCGAGACTTTACTACGACGACGATACCATCCAGCATGCGGGCTGCATCATAGGAATCGGCGGAATCGCGGGACACTGCTTCCAGAGACAGCCGGAGCTTCCGGGAACGGTTTATTTCAACCGCTCGAAGATGACCTGTGATTACAGTGCGGTAACGGCCGCATGTCTCATGATAAGACGCGATGTATACGAGAAGGTTGAGGGACTGGACGAGAAGTTCAAGGTAGCCTTCAACGATATAGATTTCTGCCTGAAGATAAGAGCGGCAGGATATCTGGTGGTTTACGATGCATGGGCAAGATTCCACCATTACGAGTCAAAGTCCAGAGGTTACGAGGATACTGTGGAGAAGAAGGAACGCTTCCGCAGAGAGATAACCAGACTTCATCAGAAGTGGACAGACATACTTACGGAGGGCGATCCGTATTATAATCCGAACCTTACGCTGGAGAAGCAGGACTTCTCGCTGAGATACTAGCTGAGGCAGGAAGAGAAGGAACAAATAAGCTTTATGGATAAACTTTTAGAGTTATATAAAAAACATAAAGAGATAGTGAATTATCTTATCGTAGGCGGCCTTACCACGGTAGTCAGCCTGGCAACCTATTACGGACTTACCTTTACGGTACTGGATCCGAAAAAATCGGTTCAGCTTCAGGTGGCAAATATCATCTCCTGGATCGCAGCGGTTGTCTTCGCTTACTTCACCAACAGAAAATTCGTTTTCGAAAGTAAGAGCAAGGGCGCTGAGATGGGCAAAGAGGCAACCAAGTTCGCTCTGGCCAGAGTAGGCACACTGCTCATGGATATGGCCATCATGGCACTGGGCGTTTCAGTTCTGCATTTCAACGACAAGATAGTTAAGCTCTTCGTTCAGGTGGTTGTCACCGTGGCAAACTATGTACTCAGTAAGCTGCTGGTATTCAGAAAGAGCAAGAAGGAAAAAGCAAAAGGTATTAAATTCGATATCGTATTATTCTTCATAATCGCTGCATCGGCATGGGGACTGTTTCTGTCTATTATGATCCCGGTTTCTCAGACACCGGATGAGTATACTCATTTTGACAGCATGATGAAGGCATACGGAACCGAGGTCTACATCACAGAGACTCTCGGAAATTACTATACCGAGTCAGAGATGGCGACTTTCAACGAGACAGAGGAAAATGTAGTGGACACCCGTGCCTACTTCGACGCGGGCATGAAGCCGTTCGAGCACAAGCTTTCAATATCGGACTTTAAGCCGACAGTGGCTGCCCTCAGATATCTTCCGGCAGGCGTTGGCTTTTATCTCGGAGCACTGCTTCACCTTCCGAGACTTATATGCTTCCAGCTGGCAGAGCTGATGTCTCTTGCATTTTATGTATTGCTGGGAATATTCACATTAAAGAGAGCACCGGTTAAGAAAGAGATATTCCTCTTCGTGCTTCTTATGCCTATGGCTATGCAGCAGGCGGGCTCCATCAATCCGGACGTTGTGGTAAATGCATGTTCATTCCTGCTTACGGCCATGATCCTGGATTTTAAGATAAGCGACAAGACCATCGGATGGAAGGACATGATCATCATGGCTCTTCTCTGCGGTGAGATATTTATAGCAAAGCAGATCTACGTCCTTCTTGCGGCGGGAATCTTCATGGTTCCTATCGACAAGTTCAGCCTGCCGATCGGAAAGAAGTTCGACCTGGCCAAGTTCATCAAGAAGAGAAAGATAATCTGCATAATCGCAATGGTCATATGTGTTGCGGCAGCGGGATATGTAATGAGAAACGGAGAGTATTTCCAGATCCTCACTGCATCAGTGCTTCAGCCGGGCAGGACATTACTGCTGATCAAGTTTACCGCACTGTCGCTGAAGGACTACTACCTTCAGACTCTGGTAGGATGCTTCGGATATCTTGACAGCTTCATGTCATACACATACATCGTGATATTCTTTATGATGCTCATGTATATCATGCTTTTCGATTACAAAGAAGAGCTGGATAACATACATAAACTTTCCGTAGCCAACAGGATATTTATGATCCTCATCGCAGGAAGCATATTTATCCTCGTATTCATGTCCCAGATTAACTGGAGCTTCAGACTTGCGGAACTGGATATGAACGGCGGCGTGGAGTACTTCAGACAGTGTCTCTATAAGATCGAGATCATCCTCGGAGTTCAGGGAAGATACTTCATCCCGGCACTTCCGATGCTGATAATCCCGCTTACTTCGGGACATGAGATCAAGAGCAAGAAGGTTTACAACATAGCGCAGATCTGCTTCTATGCATTTACCGTACTGCTCGTATGTAAGACAATAATCGGCAGATATTGGAGATAGTCGAATGTTTAATTCACTGTTTTTCGCAATTGCATATCTTGCGCTTTTGACCGGATGTCTGGCCGTGAAGAAGAACGACAGACGGGAAAGCTTTATAACATGGACGGTTCTTGTTATAATGTTTACCCTGTGCTATCAGACGGCGGTGGCTTCCGTATTCTGGAAGACGGAGATACCGGTAAGCGTGCTGACTGTGGGAATCGCGGATCTTGCAGCGGGAATCCTGTTCTGGATCATGGCCCTCAAGGGCGGAAAGCAGAGCTATAAGGTGGACAGATATGAAATCCTCGGAATGCTGGTCTGCTTCCTTACCGCAAGTTACTACTTCGTGAAGAGATACGACATGGGCAATACCATCGATTTCGTATCGGTGGACAGCGCATCGTTTTTCAACATCGCTCATATAATCGCCCGTGAGCACAGGATCCCGACCAACATGTTCATGGCACATCTTTCCACGGCTCTTCCGATGGAAATGGTACGGCCGCTGATAGGAGACTTCAACTCCTACAAGGTAGTGCTGCTCTGGGAGATAGGATATTTCTTCCTGTCGGGAATGATGTTCTTCGTGCTGATAAGATCCATCCTTGAGAAGAAGGGTATGAAGGCTGCAGGTCTTGTAACCACGTTCTTCTACATGCTGGCTTATCCGCTTTACTCAATGATATTCGGATTTTCCTATTTCGGACTTTCAATAACTCTGATAGGATATCTTATATATGTGACCGGACTTTTCATCAGCGAGTCTGTGAGAAGACGTGTCAGCTATGTGATGATCAACTTCGGACTTTTCGGACTCTTCATGTGCTATATGATGTTCGTGCCTCCGATCTACGTGGGAATTCTCCTGGCAATCTTTGCGGGAGCATACTTCGTAAAGGGCAGAAAGATCATCGCACTTAAGACCATTAAAGAATGCTTCGGAGTATTCCTTATACCGAGCGTATGCGGACTGCTTCTTACATTTGCGAACCTGATCTTCATATCTTCCGATGTGGTAAATTCCGGTGCGTCAAATGCGGACGGCGGTTCAAGAGGTATCGCTACAGACGGTGGATGCTACAACGAGCTTTACACAAACTTCGTATGTATCTTTCCGTTCGTGCTGATCGGTATCGCGGTAGTTATTCTTGCGGCAAAGGCAAAGCGCAAAGCCGTAAAGGAAGCTATAGAAGAAGCAGCAAAGAAGAAAGAGATCGTAACGAACTACGAGGAAGACCTGAGACAGTCCATGGATATCACAACCCTGGCGCTTACAATAGCTATGGCAGTCTTCATGGCAGCTCTTCTTATCCTCTGCTTTAAGAAGTACGTTTCGGTTTACTATTACGTGAAGAACAATAACATCATGTGGCTTCTCACCCATGTGCTTCTCATCAAGGGCATGGCTCACATTTACGACAAGTCACGCCTCACAGTGGGAGCGATATACGTATCCTTCCTGCTTGCCATGGGCATGCTGTTCTTCAACGTGGATGCGAGGATCCAGGCCGGCAACGAGAGATTCATGCCGAATGCCATAACAGGATTCTTCAACATTTACAGCTTTAATCATGAATTCAATTCCATACCGGGGCAGATCAACGCCGGAGACGTCAACGTCTACAGGTATGTGAGAGAGAATATCAGCGCCGAGGACGAGCCTTCGATACTCGTGCTGGGCGGATATATATACACTGCATGGTTCCCGTATATGACGGATCAGAAGAATGTCCGTCAGGTCAGCGAGGTGCCTCAGTATCAGGAGACGGACCTCTCTGATTATAAGTACGTGGTAGTGCAGTATTCGGAAATCTATTCGTCGGACAAGGAGTTCTTTGACTCCCTCGGAAATGTAATCTATCAGGGAACCGACGGATTCGTAGTGGAGATGGAGTAACTGATGATGGAACATACATTTGCGATATGTGCTTACAAAGACAGTGAATATCTTGAAAAATGTATAAAGTCGCTTAAGAAGCAGACCGTGGAATCCAAGATAATAATGGTGACCCATACGCCTTCGGAGTACCAGGACAGTCTGGCGAAGAAGTATGACATTCCCGTATATGTGAATACGGGAGAGCCGGGCATAACACAGGACTGGAACTTTGCACTCAGCAGAGTGGATACCAGATTCGCAACCATTGCCCATCAGGACGATATATACGAGCCTTCTTATGCGGAGAAAATGCTGTTTCAGCTGAAGCATTCAAAGCGTCCGATCATTGCATTTTCGGACTATGCGGAGATAAGAAACGGCCGCAAGACAATTGATGTAAAGATGCTTAAGATAAAGCGACTCATGCTGGTGCCGCTTAAGATCAAGGCTTTCAGAGGAAGCAGATTCGTAAGAAGAAGGATCCTTTCCATGGGAGACCCTATCTGCTGTCCATCGGTATGTTTTGACCTGGACTATGTAAAGCAGCCGATATTCGCGGATCATTTCAAGAGCTGCGAGGACTGGGAAGCATGGGAGAAGCTTTCGAAGATGAAGGGCGACTTCATATATATCCCGAAGCCTCTTATGTGTCACAGGATACATGAGGAGTCGGCGACAACAGCGATAATCAACGATAACAAGAGAGGCGGAGAGAACCTGGAAATGTTTGCGAAGTTCTGGCCGCTTCCTATAGCTAAACTCATCAACCGATTCTATAACAAGTCGGAGGATTCGAATGACTTACACAACACGTAAAAACAACGAACTTAAAAAGCTGGTAATCATTCCCGCATATAATGAGTCTCTGAACATTGAGAAGACGGTTAAGGATGTTATAAAGAATGCACCGGACTTCGATTATGTGGTCATAAACGATTGCTCAAAGGACAACACACTGGAGATTCTCCGTAAGAACAATTTCAGTTATCTGAACCTGCCGGTGAATCTGGGAATAGGCGGAGCCGTTCAGACGGGATACAGATATGCCTATTATCACGGCTACGACATGGCCGTTCAGTTTGACGGAGACGGACAGCACAATGCAAGTTATCTGGGAAAGATGGCGGAGGAACTGGCGAACACAGATGCCAATATGGTCATAGGTTCCAGATTTATCACGAAGGAAGGCTTCCAGTCTTCGGGAATGAGAAGAGCCGGAATCAAGCATTTCACCCGTCTCATCAAGAGTCTTACGGGAGAGACCATAACCGACCCGACATCGGGATTCAGGATTGTGGACAGAAAACTGCTGGAGCTTTTCAAGGAAGATTATCCGAAGGATTATCCTGAACCGGAAAGCACGGTGACGGTACTTTCAAAGGGCTTCAAGGTTAAGGAAATCCCGGTCATCATGAACGAGAGAGAAGGAGGAGTATCCTCGATCTCAATGATGAACGGCATTTACTACATGATCAAAGTAAGTATAGCGATACTCATAGCTAAACTGAACAAGTAGATTTGAGCGGAAGGAGAAGATATGTCTCTTAGAATAAGAATATTCGTAATCATCTGTATGGTGCTTCTGCTCATATCTCTGATCAGGCTTATGAGTAAGAAGAAGATAAATTATAGATACGGACTGGGCTGGGCACTGATCGACATAGTCATCATCGTATTTGCCGCATGTCCTGCAATCCTGGGCTGGATAGCAAAGCTCACAGGTGTTGTGGCACCTGTAAACATGCTTTTCTTCCTCGGATTCCTTCTGGTCATCGGAATCATCTTTTCCCTTTCCATGACCGTCAGCAAGCTTCAGGACAAGGTTACCAAGCTGTCCCAGGAGCTGGCGATACTGAGGAAGGATACCCATAAGGACCATAAGGAAGCAGACAAGTAGAAAAGGAACCCGAAGAGTATGGATATAAAAATGTATACATTTCAGCGTCACGGCGATGACAGAGGCATGCTGGTGGCACTGGAGGAGATGAAGGATATTCCCTTCAATATAAAAAGAGTATATTACATGTACGACACCATAGAAGGTGTAAGACGAGGCTTCCACGCCCATAAGTGCCTGGAGCAGATCCTCGTTCCGATCCACGGCTCCTGCAAGATCCATCTGGATGACGGAACCGAGACCGCGGAAGTCGTACTGGACAAGCCTTTCGAAGGCCTCTACATAAGCAATGCGGTCTGGAGAGAAATGTATGACTTCTCGCCGGATGCGGTCCTTATGGTACTGGCTTCGGAATATTATGACGAAAAAGACTATATCAGAAATTACGATGAGTTTTTGAAATACATCGGTAAGGAGAAATAGATGAAGAAGATTCCGTTTGCGGCATTTGACGTTATGCATAAAGAAGTGGAAGAAGAGATGGAAGCAGCATTTAAGAAGGTGCTGGACAGAGAGTGGTTCATTCAGGGTGAAGAATGCACCAAGTTCGAAGAAGAGTTTGCGGCATACTGCGAGTCAAAGTACTGCGTAGGCTGCGGCAACGGACTGGACGCTCTCATGCTCATCTTAAAAGCCTATGAGATAGGTCCGGGAGATGAGGTTATCGTTCCGTCCAATACATATATCGCAACAGCACTGGCTGTAACATACGTGGGGGCAAAGCCTGTTTTTGTTGAGCCGATCATCGATACATATAACATCGACCCGGCCCGCATAGAAGAGAAGATCACGGATAAGACCAGGGCCATCATGGCAGTTCATCTTTACGGCCAGCCTGCGGACATGGATCCTATCCTGGAGATCGCAGCCCGTCATAACCTGAAGGTTATTGAGGATTCCGCTCAGTCCCACGGAGCAACCTATAAGGGAAAGAAAACCGGAAGCCTGGGAGATGCAGCAGGATTCAGCTTCTATCCGGGAAAGAACCTGGGCGCACTGGGTGACGGCGGTGCCGTAGTCACAAGCGACAAGGCTCTTGCGGACAAGATAAGAGCACTGGGCAATTACGGCTCGGACTACAAGTATCATCACATATTCAAGGGAAATAACTCCAGACTGGACGAGGTTCAGTCCGCCATGCTGAGAATAAAGCTGAGAAAGCTGGATCAGTGGAACGGCGCCCGTGTAAGGATCGCGAACAGATATCTGGAAGGAATAAAGAATCCTAAGGTTACACTTCCTACAGTGGCTGAAGGAAATACTCATGTATATCATATCTTTGCCATAAGAACGGCAGAGAGAGATTCACTGGAAGCCTTCCTTGCCGAGAAGGGCATAGGCTGCAACAAGCATTATCCTATCCCGATACATATGCAGGAAGCATATAAGGATCTGGAGATTCCTGAGGGAGCACTTCCGATAGCGGAAGAGATATCCGCAACGGAGCTCAGTATCCCTATGTACTACGGAATGACAGACGCAGAGGTGGATTACATCATCGATGCGATAAATGCATGGAACTAGAGCAGGGGTGAAACCGATGTTAAGAAAGCTGGAAAAAAAGGATGCACCTCTTATGCTGGAGTGGATGCATGATCCCTCGGTAGTGGAGCATCTGAACAGAAACTTCGGAGCCCTTACACTGGAAGACTGCGAAGCATTTATAGAGAAAGCAGCCGAAGGCGCGGATGCCGATTGGAAAACCATGACCGGAAATCTTCATCTTGCCATCGAGGATGAGCAGGGTGAATATATGGGAACCGTCAGCCTGAAGGAGATAGACAGAGAGACTTCTTCGGCGGAATTCGGCATTACCGTAAGACGATGCGCCATGGGCCGCGGCATTTCCATCGCCGCTATGAAAGAGATTGTGAAGATCGGTCACGAGGTTATGGGACTGGATCTCATATTCTGGTGCGTATCAAAGCACAACAAGAGAGCCGTTCGTTTCTACGAGAAGAACGGATTTGAGAAGATAACTCTCGACGAGCTGAAACAGAAGAATATCACGGTGGATTACACAGAGGAGCAGATGGCTGATTTCGTCTGGTATAAAGCCTGAATACGGAGCACTTATGAAGACGCTTTGGAAAAAATACATGGGATTATCAATAGAGCTCAGAGCATCAATGGTCTACACCATCTGCACACTTCTGCAGAATGGTGTGGCTTTTTTGACTGTGCCTGTTTTTGCCAGAATGATGTCCACAGCGGAAATGGGTTACTACACCACATATAACTCCGTAGAAAACATACTTATGATCTTCCTGACACTGAACCTGGCTTACGGCTCCTTCAATACGGCCATGACCAAGTTCGAAGATAAGAGAGATCAGTACACATCGTCGGTGGATATGATATGTATCACACTGTCCGCAATATTCTTTGTTATATACCTGCCGCTTAAGGGCTTTTTCAACGGACTGTTCAAGCTTCCGACAGAACTTATGCTCCTTATGATAGCAGGCATCGTGATGAAGAATGCACTGAACTGCTGGACCGGACGCCAGAGATATGATTACAGATATAAGTCCGTTGTGGCCGTATCCCTGTTCATATCCCTTGTGGGACCGCTGGTTTCTTTCTTTGCCATCAGGGCCACAGCCGACGGACTTAAAGGAATCTCCTATGTTAAGGCATTAAATATCCTGGAGATCGTAGTAGGCGGCATCATCCTTATTTACTGCCTGGCAAAGGGCCGCACGTTTTTCAATAAGAAATACTGGGCTTATGCCCTTACATTTAACATTCCGCTTATCCCTTACTATCTGTCACAGTCAATCTTCAATGTCAGCGACAGGATCATGATAGATCATTTCTGGGGAAAGAGCGATTCCGGAATCTACGGATCATCCTACACACTGGCAATGATCCTGACCATCGTATTAAATGCATTGAACAATTCATACCTTCCTTGGCTTTACAGAAAGATCAAGGCGGGAGAGAGAAAAGAGAATCAGAAGATCGCCATGTATATAGCAATCCTTATGGCGGTACTGCTTCTCGGAGTGGTAACTCTCGCACCGGAAGTCATCCTGATCCTGGGCAAGAAGTATCTTGCGGGTGTATGGGTAGTTCCGCCGGTAGCCATAAGCCTGCTGCTTCTTTTCTATTCACAGATGTTCATAAATGTGGAATTCTTCTTTGAGGAAAAGAAGAGACTGGTATACGGCACCGCCGTGGCAGCCATAATAAATGTAGTCCTGAACTACTTCGCGATCCCTCGCTTCGGATTCGTCAGCGCAGCGTACACAACGCTTATCAGCTACATGGTATTTGCGGGAATGAATTACCTCTTCTACAAGAAGACTTTAAAAGACAGAGATATCCCGAACGACCTGTATAACATGAAGGCTATGATGATAATACTTGCGGTCTTTACCGCACTGGTATTTACCATCATGCCGCTCTACAATTTCTCGATCGTTCGTTATATAATAGTACTTGTGCTCGGTATAGCAATATTCATAAAGAGAAATATGATCATGGGCTTTATCAGAGGATTTAAGGAGAACTAATGGTTACGGATATAGCTAAGAAAGCGGTTCACCTGGTGGTGGACAGACCGCGTAACAGAATACTTGATGTGACATCGGCTAAGAAGATAGAGAAATGTATAGCTGAGACCAAGGCTGCCAAGGACGAGGCAGGCAGAGACAGACCAATCAAGGTCGCATTTGTATCACAGATGCCTGAGGTCTGGGATAAGCAGGCTCCCGTCTATGAGAGAATGGCAGCGGATCCGCGCTTCGATGTGTGGATCGTACTTACACCGAACTTCAATTCGGAGACAAAAAAGTATGATAACTGGGGAGAGATTAGGGAATTCTTCCACAGGAAATATAAGGACGCGCAGTTCCTCAATGCCATCGGAAAGACAGGCCGCACCATCGACCTTACGAAGTACGGCTTCGACTATGTATTCTACGAGAGACCTTACTTCAGATATCTTCCGAAGAAGATGAGAGTAGCTGCTCTGGCGGGAAAGATAAGAACCTGCTACATCCCTTACACCACCCCGGATTACGAGGCGGGCAAGGGCATGCGTACGCCGGATAAGGAATTCTACAGATACGTATATATAGGATTTCATAACTGCGACTCCAGAATAGCAAGACTTTACAAGTCTATGTGGAAGTCCTGCCACGGAGCTCATCAGTATATAAATATCGGTTATCCGATCCTGAACGAGTGCACCAAGATTAAGCCGGAACCTCACGAGGGTACGGTAGTCATGTGGACACCGAGATGGTCCTACGGAGAAGGAGAGGGCGGAAGTCATTTCCTTGAGTATAAGGATGAGATCATCAAGCTGGGAGAGGAATATCCGGGAGTTAAAATGCTTCTCAGACCGCATCCTTTCACCTTCAAGTACATGGTGGAAGAGGGCTACATGACGGAGGAGCAGGTTGAAGCGTATAAGGCCGAGGCGGACAGACTGGGCTGTACATTTGACAAGAACAAGATGATCAACGATTCCTTTGTGGGAGCGGACATCCTCATATCGGACTTCTCGTCCATCGTATGGCAGTTCTTCTATCAGGGCAAGCCTATCATTTACTGCATGGGCGACAACGACCTGTCATCGGATCTTCAGGAACTGGTGGACGTTATGTATGTGGCCGAGTCCTATGACGACGTGAAGCGCTACATCGCAGAGCTTTCAAAGGGAAATGATTATCTGAAGGCCGACAGACAGAAGGTTATAGACAAGTATCTTAAAAAGTACGATAATTCTGCTGACGACATAGTGGAATATATCGTAAAGGATTTTATCGAATTATAAATTGGAGATGACGGAAATGTTAAACTTTACAGTAGGCCCCGTACAGGGCGATGAGGCAATACTTTCGATAGGTGCCGAGCAGGTTCCTTACTTCAGAACTCCGGAGTTTTCGGAGATCATGAAGGAGAGCGAGGAATTGATGAAGGAATTCGCAGGAGTGGACGAGAAGGGAAGAGCTGTGTTCATCACAGGTTCCGGTACCGCATCCATGGAAGCGGCTGTAGTAAACCTTTTCGACGAGAAGGATAAGCTGCTGGTAGTAAACGGCGGATCCTTCGGTGCACGTTTTGTACAGCTCTGCGAGATCCACAAGATCCCATTTGAGCAGATCAAGCTTGAGACGGGCAAGGCACTTACTGCAGAGAAGCTTGCCGAGTATGAAGGTAAGGGCTTCACGGGATTCCTTGTAAACATCCACGAGACATCCACAGGTGTAAAGTATGATACGGATATGATCGGTGAGTTCTGTAAGAAGAACGGCATCTTCCTGGTAGTGGATGCCATCAGCTCATTTCTTGCAGACCCGCTTAATATGAAGGCTCAGGGAGTTGAGGTTATGATAACCGGTTCTCAGAAAGCACTGGCCTGCCCTCCGGGTGTGTCGGTTATGGTGCTTTCCGAGAAGGCAGTCGAGAGAGTTTACAGCCATGATCCTAAGTGCATGTACCTGGATGTAAGGGATGCGCTGAAGAACGGCGAGAGAGGACAGACTCCTTTCACACCTGCAGTAGGAATCCTGAGACAGATAAATGCAAGACTGAAGGGCATCAAGGCTGCCGGCGGAGTTCAGTCAGAGATCGACAGAATGAAAGCTCTTGCAGCGGACTTCAGACAGAGAATAGAGGGACTTCCTTTCGAAATCGTTTCGGAATCCCTGTCCAATGCAGTGACCCCGCTTCATCCTACAACTGCTTCGGCTTACGATATTTTCACCGTACTTAAGGATGAATACGGAATCTGGATCTGCCCTAACGGCGGCGACCTGAAGGATAAGGTTTTCAGAGTCGGCCATATAGGCGCACTTACTCCGGAAGATAACAAGACACTTGTTGATGCCTTTAAGGATCTCCAGAAGAGAGGAATCATATAAGGCAGGACGCGGCGAGGATAAACTTATGAAAAAGGTTATTACTTACGGTACATACGACCTGCTTCACTTCGGTCATATAAGGCTGCTTGAAAGAGCAAAGGCTCTGGGCGACTACCTTATCGTGGGAGTCACATCCGATGACTTCGACAGGACCAGAGGAAAGATAAATGTACAGCAATCCCTGACGGAGAGGGTTCAGGCCATCCGTGAGACGGGACTTGCCGACGAGATAATCATAGAGGAATACGAAGGCCAGAAGATAGACGACATCCAGAAGTACGGAGTGGACATCTTCACCGTAGGTTCCGACTGGGTAGGAAAATTCGATTACCTGAAGGAATACTGCGAGGTTGTTTATCTGGACAGGACCGAAGGCGTATCCAGCAGCGACATCCGCGGAGCGGAGCGTAAGCTTAAGATGGGTATCTTCGGAAATGTGGACTTCATCAGAAAGTATCTGAGAGAATCGGTATACGTAAACGGACTGGAAATATCGGGACTCTGCACCGATGCGGACGAACCCGAAGAAGATATAGTGAGTGCTGCGGTTGAAAGAGGCGTTGAGATCCTTCCGGATTATCAGTCGCTTCTGGAAAAGTCGGATGCGGTTTATATCGTATCTCACCCGACATCGCATTTTGAGGACTGTAAGAAGGCACTGGAGCAGGGAAAGCACGTGCTCTGCGAAGCACCTGCAGCTCTTACCGCAGATGATCATAAAGCCCTTTCGGCACTGGCCGAGGAGAAGGGACTGATCTTCATGGAGGCGCTAAAGACAGCGTACTCCATCGCATACAGCAGACTGCTTCTGCTGCTTAAGACAGGAGCCATCGGAGATGTGATCTCGGTGGATGTAACCTGTACAAGTCTCAGTGCACTTAAGGGAAGAAACGGAAGCCTGAAGGGTGTATGGAATTCCATGACAGCCTGGGGACCGACGGGAATCATGCCGGTACTGGACATTCTCGGAACGGATTACACATCCCTGGATATCGTATCGAAGTACGTAGAAGGCGAGCCGGAGTTCGATTCGTTTTCCAGACTCAGCTTCAGATACCCGAAGGCTGTGGCTACGGTCAAGCTGGGCAAGGGAGTTAAGTCTGAAGGCGATCTGGTGGTAACGGGTACAAAGGGATACCTTTACATCCCGAGCCCATGGTGGAAGACGGACTATTTCGAGATAAGATACGAGAATCAGTCGGACAATAAGAGATACTTCTACCAGCTGGACGGCGAGGGAATCAGATATGAAATGGTGGTATTCACAAAGGCCATCGACAGCGGACGCCGCCCTGCATTTCTTAAGGACAAGGTTGCTCTAAAGATAGCCGAGATCATGGAAGACTTCCACAGCGGAAAAAATGTCACGAAACTCGGTTAACAAAAAAATATCAGAAAACGGAGAATCCAAAATGGCACAGGATAAAGTAAAAAGAGGCAGCTCTAAGCAGCTTATCATGGGAGAGGACCTGAAGAAGCTTCAGAGAATCGAAGTGGAAATGCTTGTGGAGCTGGACAGAATCTGCAGAAAGAATCACATCACATATTCCGTAAGTGACGGATCGCTTCTGGGAGCCATCAGACATAAGGGATTTATCCCATGGGACGATGATGCCGATGTATCCATGATGAGAAGCGAATACAACAAGTTCAGAGAGGCCTGCAAGAAGGATCTCGATACTTCCAGATTTTTCCTTCAGGACTGGACCACAGACCCGAACTACAGATGGGGCTACGCAAAGATGAGAAGAAACGATACACTGCTCATCGGTGACGGACATCAGAACATAAAGCAGCATCAGGGCGTTTTCATGGATATCTTTATCTTCGACGGAGTTCCCGATAATGATTTTATGAGAAACTATGTGCATAAGTTCATTACATTCTGTATCAGAAAGATCCAGTACTCGGAGATCGGAAAGACCAACGCAAAGAATCCGCTTCTCAGAAAGTGGTACAAGCTGATCAACAAGATTCCTGTAAAGTATACCTTCGTGTGGCTTGAGAAACTGGCCAAGCTGAACAACCGACGCCAGACCAAGTATGTAAAGCACGTAACTTATCCGCACGAGATCGGTTCACCGAACGGAATCCCGAGATCATTCTTCCATAACCTGATGAACACGGACTTCGACGGACACAGAGTTATGGCATTCAAGAACTATGATGAATATCTTACTATGCTTTACGGAGACTATATGACACCGCTGCCGGAGAAGGACAGAGTGTACTACGAAGTGAGCGAGTATAAGTTTATAGATGTGGATATCTAAGCATCAAAAAAGGCCCGAGAGGGCCTTTTTTAGTTCGAACTGCGAGGGGTATACTTCTTGGTAAGAATTCCCATGTAATGACGCAGCATGTATATGTACAGACCCGGATTAGAACAGGAGCGTACCAGGGTTCTGAGGTAAATGTTGTCTATCTCATAATACTTGGAAAGCTTGAGGCGCTTCTTGATGATCTTGTTATCCGGATACTCTTCTGACAGAAGCCGGTAGAATTCTTCCACATCCTTTTTCAGAAGCTGTTTGAAAGGAGAATCTTTCTTGGTGGAACTTCCGCTGTCAACTTCGTAGAATACCATGTAGTCGTCCATGAAGTGCATTCTGGTTCCGTCCAGTGCCGCCATGATCTGAGTAAGATCCTCGGCATATTTAACTCTTCCCTCGATTCTTTTCAGGTAGTGTACCAGCAGCTCTCTTTCGTAGCAAATGTTGGCACCGCACACCGTGTCAGAGTATAGGAGAAGATTCTTTAATATCCTTTTCTCATCCGATTTCTGATAAGCGACGATATCAAAAGGATGCGGGAAGGCAACTTTCTTCTTACGTCCGTTTTCCGATTCCGTAAATCCGATCGGATATCCTGCAATAAGCTTATGGCCTGTAGCTTCGGTGTAGTCCGAAAGTTTATTCAGTGTATCTTTTGAATAAAACATATCTCCGGGACCGAAGATCTTTACATAGCTGCCTCTGCAGAAAGAACTTCCTATCAGGATATTCTTGACAGTTCCCTGATTAATACCGTTTTCAAGCATGACGAAGTTGTTGAATCCGCGGTGCTCAAGATAACGCTTTACCTTCGGATATAAGCTGTCCTTTGAGCCGTCGTCGGCAAAAACAATTTCGTAATCCTTATAATTCTGACGCAATACGGAATCAAGCGTCTGCTTCAGTTTCTCCCAGATGGGATTATATGTGATCATCAGCACCGAAAAGTAAGGTGTTGACGATAAATCTCTGTTATCGGTTACATTCATTCTGACTCCTTTGCCTGAAGAGCTTTCTTACGCTTCTTCATAAAGACAGGTATAAGTTTGTTGATTATCTTAAGTCTGAGACCCGGGAACGGCTTCATAACAGCGTTGAAGCAGTAGAAGCAGAAGAAATACTTCTCCCAGCCGTATTCGATGATATCGCCCCTTTTCTCCGGATCGCGTCCGATAGGGGTTCTCTTATAATACTTGAAGAAATCCGCACCGAAGCGGTGACGGCTTCCGTGTCTCCAAGGTCTTTCCTCTCCAAGGAAATGCACGATGGCAGGATCCTTGCAGACGGCCTTATAAACATCCTTAGGTGCTCGCTGATCCGGATTCATCCACTTGTTAACCGCTCTGTAAGCATAGAAGTAATATGTGTTACAGAAGTTATATGTGAAATGCACCGGCAGTATCTCATCCTTGAGGCAGCCGTTGATGGCATCCTGATCGTTGGCGAAAAGCTGTCCGCCGTGCTCGTCGAAGAAGGCCAGTATCCTGTGGCCTGTATCTCTTTCCTTCCAGAGCTTCAGGTTTATAAGAAGGACGCCGGCGTTATAGTAGTTGGCGTCGGGCTCCAGTCCCAGTACTTCCTTTCTGTCTGCGGGAACCGTAGGCTCCACAGCCGCAGCCAGCACGTGCTCGGAAAGATCCGTATCATACAGTCTGCTTATATCCTGACGAACTATGGTATCACCGTCCAGATAAAGAACCTTATCCACTTCTTCCGGAAGAAGAGTATCAAGGAAGAGTCTGGAGAGAACGATGTCGTTCCAGCCTCCCGTATCTATAGCTTTGCCGCAGAGAACCTCTGTAGGCGGCAGTTCGATTATATCTATCTCCTGACTGTAGCAGGCTACAAATGACTTCAGCATCTTCTTATGCTCTTCGGTAATGCCCTTCGACATTATATAAAAATGCACCGAAGCCTTGCGGTTGTTCTCCAGTACGGATGCTATGCCTGCACTGATCTGCGGAACAAAGTTGTCATCTGAAGTATATACTATATTCATAGCTGGAATCCTCTCTTAACCGGAGTCGGCCGCTGATGCGCCGCTAACTTACATAATAGCACGTTTCGGCCTGCCGTTCCACCTCTTTACAAATCGGGATTATGATGCTATATTTATAGCATATTAAAGGTGTTTGATTACACACTTGAATATAACTTATATCTGGGATGCACGATAACTTCTGTATATTTTTGAACCTACACTTTTCATACGGGAGTCTAAATCTGTATATGGATGACAGGCCGTCTCCGAACGGATCTCAGAAGTATACATGCAGACACCCACCTGGCTTCGGCTGGGACTCAAAGGGCAGGAGCCGGCATCCTGGATAAGCTTTAATAGAATACCTGACGTAGATAACATCCCTGATAGTCCTTATCGGGGATTCTTTTTTGCACAGGGATAAAATCCGAAATGTCTGAAATGACATGGAGACAGAGAATGACCTTAAAAGAGAGATATCAGAGACTGAAAAACTTCATACAGGGAACAGCAGATGAGCATATAGGTGCATTTGCGGCGCAGACGGCATTCTTCATATTCCTCGCCTTCTTCCCGATGGTGAACCTTA
Organism: uncultured Lachnospiraceae bacterium; assembly: GCA_902780985.1. The sequence goes on from CACZHN010000011.1 coordinate 45,249, forward strand.
TAATGTCGCTTTCCGCATTTCTCCCGATCACACAGAGTCAGTTGATCGAGATCATATGCAATGTGCTTCCGGCAAGATTCGAAGATTACGTAATCAGTATCGTAAATGATATCTATGCCGGTCGTTCTTACACCATGACCATAGTATCAGCAGCTATCGCCCTCTGGTCGGCGGCTAAAGGACTCCTGGCCCTGAGATACGGACTCAACGAGGTTTACCGTTCCAGAGAGCAGAGAAATTACCTTATCATCAGAGGAATCAGTTCCGCCTATACGGCACTGTTCCTGGTAATGCTGGTATTCATGATCCCTCTTAACATGTTCGGTACCCAGATTGCGCTTTTCGTGATCAACAAATTCCCTGACTTCGATAACATTACCATGCTGGTATTCGGACTCAGAACAGGTGCGACTTTCGTAATCCTGTTCCTGTTCTTCTGGATGCTTTATACCATCGTTCCGAACAGAAAGCTGAAGTTCTCAAGACAGATTCCGGGAGCTGTCTTTACAGCAGGAGCCTGGATTGCAATTACGAAGGTCATGTCCCTCTATATCGACCAGTTTATGACGAATTCCTACATGTACGGATCCCTCACAATGGTAATCCTCATCATGCTGTGGCTGTATTCTGTATCCTGCTCGATATTCATCGGAGGCCAGATCAACGAATATCTGTATATAATCAAATATAAGGATGAAGACCGCGAGATAGCGGAGAAGAAAGCTGCCGCAAAGGCAAAGCGCAGAGAAGAACGCGAAGCCCGTAAGCAGGAGAAGAAAGCCCGCAAACTCGCCAAGAAACAAGGTATACAATATAACCCTGACGAGTCCGCCGGAACCTACGACCCGGCCTTCACCGAAAACGAACATACCGATACCCTTATCGATGAAGTAGCTGAT
>CACZHN010000012.1:0-21942 GCA_902780985.1 uncultured Lachnospiraceae bacterium
ACATAGAGATTGATGAGATACTGAAGTGAATCAAGTGTCTGTCCTCTTTTACCGATTATGATTCCCATCTCAGGTCCTTCAACATCGATGTTAAGAGTTCTTGTATCTCTGTCGAGATCTACAGTGATATCTGCTTCAAGCTCCATTGCATTAAAGAGCTTCTTCAGATATTCCTTTGTATCATCAATAATAGACTCATCGATCACTACAGGTTCTGCATCTTCCTTAGCTTCCTTCTTAGCAGGTTTCTCAGCTTCTTTCTTAACAGGCTTTTCTGTCTTCGGAGCCGGCTTAGCTGCCTTAGGAGCTTCTTTTGACGGTTTCTCAGAACGTGTAGCAGGTGTATCGTTAAGGATATCATCAAGTGAATCAACCTTCTTAGGTCTTGCCTTGATAATAGCCGGCTTAGCACCTATTCCGAGAAATCCCATGCTTCCCTTGAAAACGATCTCTGTCTCGAGATCAGTTGAAGCAACTCCAAGAGATGTAGCTGCTTCGATGATAGCATCATCTATGGTTTTCCCTGTAAATTCCTGAAATTCCACTACTTATTCTCCTTTATTGTTGTAATCCCTTACGGAATTAATACTTCCGGCCTTGTACTTCTTACCTGTATCTGTTCTATCCTCTGCACTTGAGGACTGGTTTTCGTTCTTATACGATGTAGGAGAAGAATAATTCTTAAGCTTGGTCTGACTGTACTGCTTCATTCCTTCGGAATGTTCTGCATCACCGTTCTGACCATATGCCGATTCCATCATTCTGTCCATGAAGGATTTCTTATCACCCTTCTTTTCACGTTCTCTTTCGGCTTTCTCCATCTGCTGCTCTACAAGCTTCTCCATATCAACATGATCATAATACATGTTTGTGAATACTGTGATAAGTACTCCGACAAGAGCACTCACTGCCCAGTAAAGACCAAGACCTGCAGGAGCAAATACAGTAAATACAAATGACATGATCGGCATGACAAGCATAGTCTTCTTCATTGTTTCAGCCATCTGATCCTGCTGCTCATCACCTGTCTTCTGAGTAGGCATAACCTTCATGCTCAGATACTGGCAAAGGAAACAGAATACCGGAATTAAAAATGCTCTTGTGAGATGAAATCCCGGTGCTTCGGTAAGATTGATACCGAAGAAATCATTTGATCTTACTATTGCTTCTTTATTAGCATCAATTGCCTGAATTACATCAGGACTTGCTGAGAATACTTCTCCAAGCTTATCAAAGAGACTCTCTCCACATTTTGCGAGTACATCGATTATAGCATTTATGATGTTTTTTCCTGTTTCAGAAGCTGCATCTGTATTGGAAGCAAACTCTGATACAGTAGTTGTAAGTCTGTTAAGACTCTGTCTGTTATCTTCTACAAACTTTGTGATAATGCCGTATCCGTTATTTGCGCCGAAGATAGCCTTTGCGATCGGCTCATACATTACTCTTACTTTAGCAACGTATGCCGGTACATTTGCGATAACGTTATAAAGTGCGAAGAATATAGGCATCTGGATAAGAGCGGTAAGACATCCTGTTGAAGTCTTGATACCGTACTTCTTTCTGAGATCAGCCATTTCCTTGTTCTGCTTCATCATGGATTCCTGATCTTTTTTGCCTTTATACTTCTTTGTTATCTTATTGAATTCCGGCTGAAGATACTGCTGAATCTTTGAAGACTTTGTAGTCTTAAGGTTAATAGGAAAGAGCAGTAATCTTACAATAAATGTAAATACTATAATACTGAAACCAATAGAATAGATATTTAAACCGTAAAACAGATTATAAATAAGGCTGAATATCCAACCCAGAAGGCGGGATAAAGGGCCCATTATAAGTCCGGTTGCTTTAGTTAATATCATCTATTACTCCTTTACGGTACAGGATCGTATCCACCCTTACTAAAAGGATTGCATCTTAAAATGCGCCATACAGTAAGGAGAGTGCCTTTGAAGAAGCCGTACTTCTCATAGGCCTGTATAGCATATTCCGAACATGTAGGATAAAAAATACATGAGGAATGTCCCTTAAGAGGGGATATATGCTTCCTGTAAAACTTTATCAAAGAAATGCAAATTTTCTTCATACTTATTTCTTCATATTAAACTATACATTTAATATCTGCAGTTTTCGGCTTAGATGCAGAAAGGCACTTTCAATTTCCTGAAAGCTCCTTCCCTTAGCCGCAAATCGAGCTACGACAACTATATCGTAACCCTCTTTAATCTTTTCTTTATTCAATCTGTAACTTTCCCTGATGAGACGTGTTATCCTGTGTCTCACTACACTGTTACCGACCTTCTTACTTACAGAGATTCCGATTCTACTGTACTCCCGGTCGTTGCGAAGGATGTACATCACTAAATACTTATTGGCAAACGATTCTTTGTGGGCATATACCCTGCCAAACTCTCTGAAGTTTTTTAAAGTGTTGATATTTTTCATATCTTTTAATTATGCAGATAATGCTTTTCTGCCTTTTCTTCTTCTAGCTGAAAGAACCTTGCGTCCGTTAGCTGTGCTCATTCTCTTTCTGAAACCATGAACCTTTGAATGAGATCTCTTCTTTGGCTGAAATGTCATCTTCATATTAATATTCCTCCTTTATCTGATTAATAAAATTTTCTTCCTTATTATATAGGAAATGTTATCCTCCGAAAATCTCCTTAAATCCTCTGAGGACAAATCTTTTCTATTTTATGTGACATACCGTTAAAAGTCAAGGTTTATTGCTGTTTTTAGGGTTATTTTAGTGATTTGTAAAAATAAAAATATGTCATTAGTTTACGTAACTTATCAACATTTTGTTTATAAACTGTTGATAACTTATGTATAACTCTGTGAATTTTATGTTTAAAATAGTGGAAATCCCTATATTAAGGGACTCACATATCAACAATTTTGTATCAAATGTTTGATATCCATTTACATAATTCGGAAAATCCTACAACTTGTTTAATTACCTGTTTTGGTGTATTATAGATAAGTGGGTTTTTGCCCTTAAAACCAGAAAAGGATACGCATAAATGAAGGAAAAGATTGAAAAAAACTGGGATGAAATACTTAATCTGCTTGAAAATCACTACGATGTTTCAAGGATTATCATAGAGACGTGGATAAGACCGCTCAGTATATATGATGTAAAGGATAATGTAGTTTATCTTTATGTTGATGAAAAGAGAGGTAAGCACGGTGTTGATTACCTTCGCAATAAAGGTTATGACATTTATCTTCTTTCGTCAATAAGAGAATTCTTTGAAAATTCGGAAATCGATCTTGTTATAGATGAGAAGAATAAGATAGTAGCATCCATCGATGGTGAGTCCAGCGAAGAGACCGAACCGGAAGATAAGCCATACAGCGATGCTTATTATGCAGCTATCAAGAGAGGTAATCTTAATCCTAAATATACATTTGAGAATTTCATCGTCGGAGAAAGCAACAAGCATGCACATGCTACATGTACAGCAGTTGCGGATCTTCCGAGCCAGGATAACTTCAATCCTCTGTTCCTGTACGGTGGTTCCGGACTTGGAAAGACACATCTTATCCAGTCCATAGCTCATTACATTCTGCAGCATGATGAGAATGCAAAGGTTCTTTATGTAACATCCGAAACCTTTACCAATGAGATCATCGATGCCATAAAGCAGAATAAGACAGATGAGTTCAGAGCTAAGTACAGACAGGTAGACGTTCTTATAATAGATGATATCCAGACTATAATAGGTAAGGAAAGAACTCAGGAAGAGTTCTTCAATACATTTAACTTCTTATATGAAGCAAAAAAACAGATCATCATTTCATCAGATAGACCTCCAAGAGAGATCAAGCAGCTGGATGAAAGACTCAGATCCCGTTTCGAGTGGGGAGTTCCTATCGATATTCATGCTCCTGACTATGAGACGAGAATGGCCATCCTTAAGAATAAGGCTGACTCAAACAAACTGACCATACCTGATGATGTACTTCAGTACATTGCTGAAAACATAGTATCTAATGTAAGAGAACTTGAAGGTGCTCTTAATAAAATAAGCGTATATTCAAAGCTCAGTAATGAAAAGGTTACTGTTGATCTTGCCAAAGAGACTCTTAAGGATCTCATTTCCAAGGATACGAATGTAACCGTTACTCCTGAAATCATACTTAATGTTGTTGCTGAACATATGGGAGTATCAATTCCGGATATTACTTCTACTAAAAGAAGCAAAGATATCGCACTTGCAAGGCAGACTGTTATGTATCTCAGCCGTGATCTGACAGACAAGAGTCTTCAGGCAATCGGCGAGGTTGTAGGCGGTAAAGACCATGCAACTGTATACAACGGAATCAAGAGAGTTGAAGAGAAAATGAAGAAGGATGACTCCTTCGCAGCCACTATCAATGTAATTATCAACAAGATAAACCCAGAACAAAAATAGCATATCGGTAAAGTTTCAACACCGAGATGCCTTGATATATAAGGGCTGAATACACTTTTCAACATATCAACAGCACCTAATACTATTACTACTAAATATATAATTATTTATATTAGCATCTGTGATGGCGCCGCCCCACAGTAGAAAGGAACGGTAACATGAATATAAAAATCAGAAAATCAAATCTTTTAGCCGGTATCAATATTGTTTCCAAGGCAGTTGCCGTAAAAACAACAAGACCTATTCTTGAGTGTATACTTATTGAGGCTAAGATGGGTAAGATCAAGCTTACTGCAAATAATCTTAATCTCGGAATAGAGACATACGTTGAAGGAGTTATCCTCGAAGAAGGAACAGCTGCTGTAAATGCAAAGCTCTTCTATGATATCGTAAGAAACCTCAACGACAGCGAAGTTGATCTTATAACCAACAATGATTACAAGATGGAGATCAAATGCGAGAAGACAGAATTCTCCATTCCTTTCTGGGACGGAACAGACTTCCCTGAATTCCCATTCGTTGAGAAGGAGCAGAGTATCACAATTTCTCAGCTTGGTCTCAGAGATATAGTAAGACAGACTATTTTCTCTGTATCGGATAATGAGAATTCAAGAATGATGACAGGTGAGAATTTCCAGGTTAAGGATAATGTTCTTACTGTTACTTCTCTTGACGGAAGCAGAATATCCATGAGAAAGGTTGCTCTTAAGGGTGACAACTCGGATATCAGTGCGATAGTTCCGGGCAAGACTCTTAAGGACGTTACAAGAATTATTACAGGCGGAGCTGATGATGATGTGGTTATCTACTTCACAAATACAGCTATGCTTTTCGAGTTTGAGAATACAAGAGTTGTTTCAAGACTTATCGAAGGTGAGTACTTCAAGATCACACATATGCTTTCCATGGATCAGTCTCTTATCGTTAAGGCTAATCGTCAGGAACTTATGGGATGTATCAGCAGAGCCAGCCTTCTTATTCAGGAGTCTGACAGAAAGCCTATCCATCGTTAAAGTTAAGAACAACGATATCATGTACATCCGCATAGATACAAACAGAGGATCTTTCAACGATTATATCGATATCGAAAAAGAGGGTGATGAAATCGTAATAGGTTTCAACCCAAGCTTTATCATGGATACACTTAATGTTATCGATGACGATAAGGTTAATATATACATGAAGGACTCAAAGAGCCCTTGTATCATAAGGGATGACGAAGGTACATTCGTATATATCATTCTGCCTATAAACATCAACGTTGATGCTTATTAATATTTCGAAGCAAGTGAAGTAACAGTCCACGGGATTGCTTCCGTGAAAAAGGAAAAAAGATGAAAATTATTACGATTAAAGATGAATTTATCAAGCTCGGTCAGGCTATGAAGCTTGCCGGTCTTGTTGATTCGGGTGTTGAAGCCAAGGAAATCATCCAGAACGGAGAGGTTTCCGTAAACGGAGAGGTCGACACCAGAAGAGGTAAAAAGCTTTATCCCGGTGATATCTTCTCATATAACGGAGAAGATGTTGCTGTACAGGAGAAAGAAAAGTAAAAAAACAGAAATAGAGTTGATTATATGTACGTTGATTCTCTGGCATTAAAAAACTACAGAAATATCGAATCACTGGATATAAATTTCAGTGACGGCATTAATATATTTTACGGTGATAATGCACAGGGAAAGACTAACATCCTGGAAGCTCTTTTTATAGCAGCTACCACTAAGTCCCATAAGAATTCCAAGGATAAAGAAATCATAGAATTCGGATTTGATGAGGCACATATCAGACTCGGACTTAAGAAGAGAGATGTGGGCCACAGGATAGATATGCATTTGCGAAGGAACGGGAATAAAGGAGTGGCTGTTGACGGAATTCCCATAAAGAGATCAACAGAGCTTTTCGGAATGATCAACATGGTATTCTTCTCACCGGAGGATCTGTCCATAGTGAAGAACGGTCCGGCAGAGAGAAGAAGATTCATGGATATGGAAATCTGCCAGCTCAGCAGGATATATTACAGTAACCTGCTGAATTATAACAAGGTGCTCAATCAGAGAAATAATCTGCTGAGGCAGATATACTTTAATCCTTCTCTGAAGGAAACCCTTGATATATGGGATGATCAGCTTTTCGAATACGGACGCGGAGTCATAAGGGAGAGGAAGAATTTCCTGAACCTGATGAATGAGATAATCAAGAACATTCATTCCGGTCTTACGGCAGATAAAGAAGAAATCGAGCTTGTATATGAGCCGAATACTTCCGAGGAAGAATTCAGAGAGGTTCTCAGAAGCAGGCATGATTATGATATTAAGAACAGTGCAACCATGTCAGGTCCTCAGAGAGATGACTTCGGCATATTTATAGACGGCAGAGATGTCAGGGTATTCGGTTCGCAGGGACAACAGAGAACTGCGGCACTTTCGCTGAAGCTGGCTGAGATCGAGCTGGTCAAGAGGATCATTAACGATGATCCGGTTCTTCTTCTGGACGATGTAATGTCGGAACTTGATACAAAGAGAAGAAATGCACTGCTGGAAAGCTTAAAGGGAATTCAGACCATCATAACCTGTACGGGATATGATGATTTTATCAGAGAAAGAATCAGTATAGACAGAATTTACAGAGTGGAAAAGGGAACAGTAAGGGAGGTCCGTAATGGAACAGAGTAGTAATTACGATGCTGAACAAATTCAGATACTTGAAGGACTTGAAGCGGTTCGTAAGAGACCGGGAATGTATATCGGTAGTACATCCATAAGAGGTCTTCATCATCTTGTATATGAGATTGTTGACAATTCGGTTGATGAAGCTCTTGCCGGATTTTGCTCCGAGATACAGGTATTTATAAACGAGGATAACTCCATAACTGTTATTGATAACGGTAGAGGTATTCCTGTAGGAATCCAGAAGAAAGCAGGTCGTCCTGCTGTCGAGGTTGTATTCACCGTTCTTCATGCCGGCGGTAAGTTCGGTGGTGGAGGATACAAGGTTTCCGGTGGTCTCCACGGTGTTGGTTCTTCTGTTGTTAATGCCCTTTCCGACTGGCTTGAAGTTGAAGTAAGCCGTGACGGAAAGATTTACAAGCAGCGCTACGAGAGAGGAAATATCTGCTATGACCTTAAGGAAATAGGCAAGACAGATAAGACCGGAACAAAGGTTACATTTAAACCGGACGGAACAATCTTCGATGAGACTGTTTATGATTATAATACCCTCAGAGTCAGACTTCGTGAGACTGCATTTCTGACAAAGGGTCTTAAGATATCCATCACAGATCTTCGTCCTCCTGTTCAGAATGAAGAGGAGACAGAGGAAGAGTTCAATGAGAGGAAAGAGAACTGGGAGCCTAAGACCGAGACCTTCCACTACGAAGGCGGTATCAAGGAGTTTGTTAAATATCTTAACAAGCATAAGACTCCTATCTACGAAGATGTTATCTACTGTGAGGGTACAAAGGATGATATATATGTTGAGGTTGCTCTTCAGCATAACAATTCGTATAACGAGACTGTCAGCAGCTTCGTTAACAACATCATAACTCCTGAAGGCGGTATGCACCTTACAGGTTTCAGATCTGCGATCACAAAGGTGTTCAACGATTATGCGAGAAATAACATGAAGATCCTTAAGGAGAAGGATGATAATCTTTCCGGTGAAGATCTTCGTGAAGGACTTACAGCTATCATAAGTGTAAAGATAGAGGATCCTCAGTTTGAAGGACAGACCAAGCAGAAGCTTGGAAATGCACCGGCAAGAACAGCTGTTGAATCAATCATGAACGAGCAGCTGGTTTACTTCCTGGAGCAGAATCCTGCTGTAGCAAAGACCATCGTTGAGAAGGCTGTTACGGCACAGAGAGCAAGAATCGCAGCAAGAAAGGCAAGAGATGTTGCCAGAAAGAATAATCTTTCAGAAGGAATGTCACTTCCGGGTAAGCTGGCAGACTGCTCCGATAAGAATCCTAAGAACTGCGAGATCTACATAGTCGAGGGAGATTCCGCCGGCGGCTCTGCGAAGACAGCACGTAACAGAGCAACCCAGGCTATACTTCCTCTCAGAGGAAAGATTCTTAACGTAGAGAAGGCACGTATCGATCATATCCTTGAAAATAAAGAGATTCAGGCCATGATCACAGCCTTCGGTACAGGTATTCATGAGAATTTCGATATAGGAAAGCTTCGTTATGACAAGATCATAATCATGACGGATGCCGACGTGGACGGTGCCCATATTGCGACACTGCTCCTTACATTTTTCTACAGATTCATGCCGGAGCTTATAAGACAGGGCCATGTATATCTGGCTCAGCCACCTCTTTACAGATTGGAGAAGAACAAGAAGTTCTGGTATGCCTACAGTGATGATGAGCTTTCATCCATCATTGATGAGGTCGGACGTGATCAGAACAACAAAGTACAGCGATACAAAGGTCTTGGTGAGATGGATGCCGATCAGCTCTGGGATACAACAATGGATCCCGAAAAGAGAATCCTTCTCAAGGTTGCTATCGACGGCGAAGATGAATCGGAAGTAGATGTTACATTTAACATCCTTATGGGCGATAATGTAGAGCCGCGTAAGAAGTTCATCGAGGAAAATGCTAAGTTTGTAAAGAACCTTGATATCTAAGTTTTTGACGACGAACAGTGATTATTTGAACGAGGTAAAAAAATGGACGACGATAAGATTTATGGCGATCAGCGTGATGACGTAAAGGAAGTCGATCTTAAGAAAACAATGGAGAATTCCTATATAGATTATGCGATGTCTGTTATAGCATCCCGTGCTCTTCCTGATGTAAGAGACGGTCTTAAGCCGGTTCAGAGAAGAATACTTTTCTCCATGATAGAGCTGAATAACGGTCCCGACAAGCCGCACAGAAAATGTGCCCGTATTGTCGGTGATACCATGGGTAAATACCACCCACACGGTGACTCTTCAATCTACGATGCGCTGGTTAAGCTGGCACAGGATTGGAACACCAGATATCCGCTGGTTGACGGACACGGAAACTTCGGTTCCGTAGACGGCGACGGCGCTGCTGCCATGCGATACACTGAGGCAAGACTCTCAAAGATATCCATGGAAATGCTTGCGGATATCAACAAGAATACGGTTGATTTCATACCTAACTTCGACGAGACAGAGAAGGAGCCGGTAGTTCTTCCAAGCCGTTATCCTAATCTTCTTGTAAACGGTACCACAGGTATCGCCGTAGGTATGGCTACAAATATCCCGCCTCATAACTTAAGAGAAGTTATAGGCGCAGTTGTTAAGATCATCAATAACCGCGTAGAAGAGGGAAGAGATACAGACATCGAAGAAATCATGGACATCATAAAGGGTCCGGATTTCCCTACAGGTGCTGAAATTCTCGGAAGACGCGGAATCGAAGAAGCATACAGAACAGGACGCGGTAAGGTAAGAGTTCGTGCTATTTCCAACATTGAGCCTATGGCTAAGGGAAAGCAGAGAATCGTTGTAACAGAGCTTCCTTACTACGTAAACAAGTCTCTGCTTATCCAGAAGATCGCAGAGCTTGTTAAGACAAAGAGAGTAGACGGAATTACAGACCTTCGTGATGAGTCATCACGTGAAGGTATGAGAATCGTTATAGAACTCAGAGCAGATGTAAATGCAAATCTTCTCCTGAACAATCTTTATAAGCACACACAGCTTGAGGATACATTTGGCGTAAACATGCTTGCGCTTGTTAACAACGAGCCGAAGGTCCTTAATATTCTTGATATGCTTAAGTATTACATCAAGCATCAGGAAAATGTTGTTAAGAGAAGAACTCAGTTTGATCTTGCAAAGGCTGAAGAGAGAGCTCACATTTTGGAAGGTCTCCTTATTGCCATCGATAATATCGATGAAGTTATCAAGATCATCAGAGGTTCCGAAAATGTAAATGCAGCGGTTGCATCTCTCATCGAGCGCTTCGGCCTTACTGAAGTTCAGGCCAGAGCCATCGTTGATATGAGACTCCGTGCTCTTACAGGTTTGGAAAGAGAGAAGCTGGAAGCAGAGTATAAGGCTCTTCAGGAAACTATCGCAGAACTGAAGGCTATCCTTGCTGATAAGAATAAGCTTCTTACAGTTATCAGAGACGAGATTTCTATTATTGCCGACAAGTACGGCGATGACAGAAGAACAAAGATCGGAATAGATGTAGGCGAATTCACAGAGGATGATCTGATCGATGATGAGCAGGTTGTTATTGCTATGACTCATCTCGGATATATCAAGAGAATGACTGTGGACAATTTCCATACTCAGGGCCGCGGAGGCAAGGGTATCAAGGGAATGCAGACCATAGAAGATGATTATATCGAAGATCTTCTGATGACGACTACACTTAACTATATACTCTTCTTCACCAACAGAGGAAGGGTTTATAAGCTTCGTACATATCAGATACCTGAGGCGGGAAGAACCGCAAGAGGAACTGCTATAGTTAATCTTCTTCAGCTGGAAGGCGGAGAGAAGGTTTCGGCTATCATTCCTATCAGACAGTTCTCCGAGAACAAGTATCTCATCATGTGTACAAAGAAGGGTCTCGTAAAGAAGACACCTGAAAATGATTATCTGAACATCAGAAAGAACGGTCTTATCGGTATCAATCTCCGAGAGGATGATGAGCTTATCGAAGTTAAGACTACAGATAATACAAGAGATGTATTCCTTGTTACAAAGAACGGTATGTGCATCCGTTTCAAGGATACAGATGTAAGAAGCACAGGCCGTGCATCTATGGGTGTTATCGGTATGAACCTTGAAGAAGGCGACGAGATTGTCGGCATGCAGATGAATACACAGGGTGAAGACCTGCTTATCGTATCCGAAAAGGGTATGGGTAAGAGAACTTCTATCCAGGACTTCAAGATCCAGAAGCGTGGTGGTATGGGTCTTAAGTGCTACAAGCTTACAGAGAAGACAGGTAACATCATCGGCGTTAAGGCAGTAAATGACGATCATGAGATCATGATGATTACCACAGGCGGTATCATCATACAGCTCCGCTGCTGTGACATTTCCAGATACGGAAGAATCACATCAGGTGTTAAGCTCATCGATCTTAAGGATGATGTTCATGTTGCAAGTATAGCTAAGGTAAGACAGACAGATAAGAGCTCTGATTCCGATGATCTGGATGATGAGATATCAGAGACAGCTGCAGAAGCTCCGGCTGAAGCGGTTGAAGAAGTATCCGAAGCTGAAGAAGCAGAAGCTTCAAGCGAAGAAGCTGTTTCGGAAGATGAGGAATAATTAATTAATCAGTGAGGAAAAGTTAATGGGAGACGTCGTAGAGCAGGTTGGAGAACTTACTAAAACAACAGAAATAGAGAATCTTCTTATGGGCATCGCTTACTGGCTGGTGGTTATCATAATCATTCTCTTTGTATTCCTGGTTGCGATGAAGATTAGTAATTTCATTAAGAAGCAGAGGGGAACACTTAAGAAAGAGAAGGATGATTTCTTCCAGTAGGATTATTATGATCCGGCGATGAAAACATGTAGAAGGGAAGACTTTCAGTGAGAGAATTAGATGCAAAAACAATAACTGAAGCTGTTGCGGAAATCTGTATTGAAGCTAATCTTAAGCTTTCTTCGGAAATGGAAGGCTGCATAAGAAATGCTGCAAATACGGAAAAGAGTGAACTGGGACGTAAGGTTCTGGGCCAGCTTGCGGAAAATATGGATATAGCGGGAGAAGACAGGATTCCTATCTGTCAGGATACGGGAATGGCAGTCTTCTTCGTTGAGGTTGGACAGGAACTTCATGTTAACGGTGGGCTTACGGAAGCCATCAATGAAGGTGTAAGACGCGGATATACCGAGGGATATCTCAGAAAATCCGTAGTCGGAGACCCTCTTGAAAGAGTTAACACCAAGGATAATACTCCTGCCATTATTCACTACGACATTGTGCCGGGAGATAAATTAAAGATAACAGTTGCACCGAAGGGCTTCGGAAGCGAAAACATGAGTAAGCTTTATATGCTGAAGCCTGCAGACGGTGTTGAAGGAGTTAAAGAAGCAGTCATTCAGACAGTCAAAGACGCAGGACCGAATGCATGCCCTCCTTTTGTTGTGGGCGTAGGAATCGGCGGAGACTTCGAGCTGGTAGCAAAGCTGTCAAAGAAAGCTCTTACAAGAGAGCCGGGCAGCCACAACGAGAAGCCTTATTTTGCGGAACTTGAGAAGGAACTCCTGGAAAAGATAAACAGCCTTGGAATCGGACCTGCAGGACTGGGCGGAAGCACCACGGCACTTGCTGTTAATATTGAAACCTACGCAACACATATCGCAGGACTTCCTGTTGCCATAAACATGTGCTGTCATGTGGACAGACACAAAACGGTTATTTTATAAGCATGGATGCAGATAGCTGCGTCAGACCGCGAAGCGGGATGCGCCTGTGATTGTGCAAATAGAAAAGGAAACTTAAAACAATGGATAAACACATAACTATTCCGGCCAGTCAGGAAGACATACGTTCTCTTCGGGCCGGAGATTATCTGCTCCTGTCAGGTATCATTTACACTGCCAGAGATGCAGCACATAAAAGAATGATAGAGACTCTTAATGAAGGCGGAGAGCTTCCGATAGACGTTAAGGGTAACTTTATATACTATCTCGGACCTACACCTGCAAGACCGGGTACTGTTATCGGATCTGCAGGCCCTACAACATCAAGCCGTATGGATAAGTATACTCCGGAGCTTCTATCCAGAGGACTCAGCGGCATGATCGGAAAGGGTAAGAGAAGCAAGGCAGTCATAGATGCAATCGTGGAGAACGGTGCGGTTTATATGGCAGCTGTCGGAGGTGCGGGAGCACTACTTTCCAAATGCATTAAGAGTTCCGAAGTTATCGCATATGACGATCTGGGAACAGAAGCTATCAGAAAGCTTACTGTAGAGGAGCTTCCTGTAATAGTTATTGTGGACAGTTTAGGTAATAATCTGTACGAAAGTGCAGTAGAGGATTTCCTTAAGTCACAGGAATGATCAGAGGTACGGATTCATGGCAAAGCGTAAGAAGCGCATGAATAAAAAGCTCAAAGAGCTTATATATACGTTACTGGGTTTTCTGGCAATAGCAGGCATTATCGCTCTGGTAATTCTCTGGAAGGGCGCGCCTACTGCGAAGATGGCTATATCCAAGTACTATACGGCCATCGGACAGAGGGATAACGAGAAGTATATAAATGCATGCTATCCTACAAAATGGCAGAAGAATTATAACCCTGAAGGAACGGGCATAAGCCTTGATGATATCGTAACGAATGCCCTTTCATTTCAGACGGAAGCAACTTTCTCGGATCTGAAGATCATCAAGAAAGAGAAAATGTCGGAAGAGGAAGTAACGGCTTTCAACGAAAGTGTTAAGAAGATTTACGGGTTTGATATCAAAGCTTCAAAGATGTATAAGATGACTTTCACCATGAATATGAATCTTAAAGACGCGGAGCTTTCAAACCAGAATACGGGTTTTATAACCAGATATGTTTATAAGACCGGAGGAAGATGGTATTTCTTTGCGGATACTCTTGTAGCCGTAGATTTAGGACTTGAATAAAGAGGTAATCTATTGAAAAAGAGTACTCTTACATTTTGTATATTAATAATGTTTTTAATGGTCGGAGTGGGTATTGATATCCACTCTGATTTTGTTTATGCGGATAATAGGGCAACGGTGACTGATGCGGAATGCTGTGAGTGTGAGGCGGCAGAACCTGAAGAGAATCCGTCGACAGCGCTTTCAGAAGCTGTGGATGAACCGGCTGTTCCCGCTTCTCCTGCGGTAACAAAACTTAACGGTGTTGATTACAGCAAGGTTTATGATTATACCTATTATCTGGAGCATAATCCGGATGTAGAGAGGGCCTATAAGGGAGATCCGGAAAAGACGCTCACGCATTTTGTGAATTACGGAATGAAGGAGAGAAGAGTCTCCATCGAAAGCTTTGATGTTAATTCCTATTGCAAGTCCTATAAGGACCTCAGATCTGCGTTTATAAATGATTCTTCCCGTTACTATATGCATTACCTGCAGTATGGTTATAATGAGGGCAGAAAGCCTGTCGGAGAGAAGGAGTTTCAGGGAACCGTGACTTCCATGAGAGGTCAGGATTACAGTGATGTTTATGATTATGAGTATTATATAAACCGCTATCCGGATATAAAGAAGTACGTAAGCAATAAGATGGCACCGGATGCATCTGCGCTGGAGCATTTTATAAACTGCGGTATGAAAGAGAATCGTCAGGCTTCTGAAGACTTTGATGTAATCTCTTACAGCAACGAATATGCCGATCTCAGAAAGGCTTACGGTCAGGATTCAAAGAAGTATTATCAGCACTACATCGATTACGGCAAGAAAGAAAAGAGACAGGCCACAGGTGTTAAGGAAGTAAAGGATCCGATAACTACGATAAAGGAAACGGATTACAGCAGGGTATACGACTATAATTATTATCTTCAGAAATATCCTGATCTTAAGAGAACTCTGGGAAAGCAGATCGCTCCGGACGTTGCCGCTTTGAATCATTTCATTTCCTACGGAATGAAGGAGAAGAGACAGGCGTCGGCGAAGTTTGATGTAATGTCTTATTACAGATCGTATCAGGATCTGAGAGTTGCATTTCATAATGATTTTCCGAAGTATTATGAGCATTATCTGAAGAACGGATATAAGGAAAGCAGAAAGACCACCGGGGAGACCAAGCTTCAGAATCCGGTGACCAAGTACGGCGGAGTGGATTTTAAGAGCATTTACGACTATAAGTTCTATACCGGAAAGTATGCCGATATTCTGAGGGCTTACGGAGAGGATGATATTGAGACGCTGCATCACTTCGTGAAGTACGGTATAAATGAGGGCCGTGCCGGTAAGGCTTCCTACAGTGCTTCGGAGTATAACAGACTGAAGGCTGAGGCAAAGGAAATCATAATTCAGGAAAATATCGCGAAGTATAAGTATACGATAGACAGACTTCTGATGACTTCTTTATGGCCGATAGGACAGACTATGTACATTTACGGCGGAGGCTGGAATGTGGAAGATACGGGAGCGGGAATAGAGGCAGTGACCATAGGACTCAGTCCTCGCTGGAAGGAATATGCGGATGCGCAGAACAGTTCCTACGACTATACAAAGACCAGATACCAGATCCATGACGGACTGGACTGCTGCGGATATATAGGATGGCTGGTTTATAACAGCCTGAATGAAGAAAGCGGACACAGCGGATATGTATCACAGCATCCGACGGAGATCATGCTTGAGGAAGGTTTGGGATATAAGGTAAATACCGCTACACCGAAGCCGGGAGATATCGGAATGATGTCTTCTCATATATGGCTGTCGCTGGGCTGCTGCGACGACGGAAGTATGCTGTTTGCACACTGCAGCCCGCCGGGATGTTTCATATGCGGAACCCTTCTTCCGGACGGTTCTAAGAGCCAGGCAGTAGAGCTGGCCGAAAAGGTTATGAGCACCCATTATCCGGATTGGTACAGCCGATATCCGAAGTGCAGCCGCGGTTATTCATATATTACATCAGCGTATGTATTCAGATTTAACAGTAATACCATGGCTGATCCGAATAACCTTCAGAACATGTCTGCTTATGAAATAGTAGATTACTTATTCAGATAAAAAATGAAACTCGGGGACGGAGGTTGAGTAGTCATTTTGACTACTCAACCTCCGTCCCCGAGTTCCATTCTATGGATTCTTCTTCCCAGGATTCGTAGGTGATGTCGCCTTTATGGCTTTCAAATTTTCCGGTTTCGTTAAGGTATCTGCCTAAGTAATCGGTGGCTTTTTGGGCACCGTACAGATTCAGGTGATCGCCGCCGTCACGGCTGTCTTTTAACCAGTCAATCTTTATTTCCTGCTGAAGAGTGTTCATATCTATATAATCGATATCAAGTTCTTTAGCCAGTTTTTCCATGCTGTTATGTCTCTTGGCATTCCAGTTCCTTGTACTCGGAGTGCTGAGAAGCATAAACTCGGCTCCGTTATCTTCACAATAGAATTTTAAGCTTTCCACATAACTGCGGTTTAAGGAGTCTATAGGTTCGATCTCCGATGATTCTTCCATATATTTTGAAGCATCGGCAGGTACTACATCTTTCGAAATCTGGTAGCCCTTTGAGTCCTTATGGCTGGTATGATTAGCTATCAGCTTCGGGTCATTGCAGCTGAAGAATTTCCATCTGTCATGATAGTTGAATATCGGAAATACCAGCTCTGCCTTGTTGGATAAAGCATCGTTGAAAGACACCTTTGTAAATATGGCATCGGTTTCAAGAATGACCAGCTTAGGAGACTGAGCTTCAAATGTATTCGAAAGAAGCTTTTCGGTACAGCTGAGTTTTTGCAGCGGCGTTGCGCATACATAAGAAGTTATGCCGTAATCATCCCATATTTCAACCGGTATTATGGAGTTAAATGCTTCGCTGTCCCCGATTATAAGTACATCTATGGTATTCTCGGGTTCGCAGGCTATACCTTCCGATAAAGGATCTGCTTCATCCTCTGCATTTTCACTGTACTTCGGACGAAACAGTTCCGAGGTCAGGAAAAGGAGAAGCACAAGACCTGCTATGAAGAAAAAGCTTTTTAAAATGTTTTTATATACTGTCTTCATAAGTCCCCCTAGTATTGAGCATAAAGCGGATCCACAGGAATGTATCCCGGTCCGTAAGCTCCGAAGATCACAATTATCATAATGAGGGCGTAATATACAGCCCATCTTAAAACCAGATTCTTTGATGCCAGGGAAGATCTGATCATGATTCCCTTTTCATTTAACAGGCTTACGACGAATACGATGATAAGAACAAAGCCTATTATCATGAAGTCGTAAATGTCGATGTTGCATTTCACAAGTAATTCCGCATTGATCGTTGAGAAAGAAAAGTTCGAGATCATTTTCTTAAACATGAGAAGACCGCATTTTAATCCGTTTCCCCTGAAGAAAAGCTCGCCGATCACAACCAGGATAAAGGTCCTTATCATCTGCAGAATCCTGTAAACAAGCCAGTCGGGGTTGATGTGAAGCTTTTTATTCAGTGCTTTTACAGGCGGCGCAATCAGATTTCCGACGGAGATCAGCACAAAGTGGTACATGCCGAAGAATATGAAGTTCCAGCCGGAGCCGTGCCACAGACCGTTGCAGAACCATACGCAGAACAGGGCGATTATTCCCGCAATCATGGGGCCGTAGTAATTTCCGATCTTCTTTCTCGCAAAGGAAGTGATCTTCTTGGAATGGGATGAGGTGGTCACAGGATAGAAGATATAATCCTTAAACCAGGCTCCGAGAGAAACATGCCATCTCTGCCAGAATTCCGAAACCGTCTTTGAAAAGAAAGGACGACGGAAGTTCTCCGGAAGTTCAACCCCGAAGATCTGGGCAATTCCGATTACGGCATCCATGGTTCCCGAGAAATCCATATATAACTGGATCGTATAGCAGACAGCGGCAATAGCAATCATGCCGCCCTCGTAGTTATCGAATTCATCGAATATAAGCGTCACGAAAGGATCCAGTCTGTCGGCGATAACGACCTTCTTCATCATTCCGTAAAGGAATCTTATCAGGCCGTCTGCAAGGTTCTGATAGGATATCTGTCTGACATTCCATAACTTTTCCGCGGTCTGGTTGTAGCGGCAGATAGGTCCCTCGATGATCTGAGGGAAAAATGCGAGAAAGAGCGCAAGCCGGCCGAGATTCTCGTCTGCTTTTGTAATACCGTGATAAACATCCAAAATGTATGAGAGTGCCTGAAGTGAAAAGAATGATATACCGATGGGCATAAGATAAGTCGGGATGTCGAATTGGAAAGGATGACCCATCATGGTAAAAACTTTATTGGCATTTGTGAAAATGAAAGGCGAATATTTAATTACGATCAATCCGCCGATGTGCAGAAGAACAGCAAAGAGAACTATGCCTCTCTGCTTTTTTATATACTGCTTTTTTATATGCTTTTTTTCTTCCTTGTCTTTACCGGACAGAGCTGCCTTTAATTGCGTCTGCACTCTGTCCAGCCAAAGACCGAAGTAATGTACCGATATTGTGGATAGTATAAGATAGGTTATAAGTTTTCCGCTGATAAGCCAGTAAAAGATATAGCTGGCCAGAAGAAGAAAGTATTTCTTTAGCTTTTGCGGTATAACCACATATCCCATTATGCAAATGGGTAAAAATATAACGAAAAATTCCGCACTGAAAAAAGAAGTAAGTGCCGAAGCTTTTCCTGCAAATAACCATTCTGAAAGTGACATGATCATTATCCCCTGATTTCTTATTCACCTGAATAAAAACCCAACATCAAATGAATATTAGTACACTAAGATTAGCAGAAGAAAATAAAGAAATAAAGGTCATAATTCTTAATAATTTATTATACTTTAAATGTACTGACAGCCGTAGGTATCGCTGTATCGGGATGTTCGCCGCTCCAGGCAACCGGAGGCAGGCAGGACAGGAAATTAAAATCATCCGAATCTATGGAAAAATCCCAGATGTTCAGATTCCGGATCTGTCGTTCGGCAGATGAAGCTTTAGGCAGAGATAAAACTCCGGACTGGTAGTTGAATCTCAGTGCCAGCTGAGCCACGGTGACATTGTACTTAGAAGCCATCTTCTTCAGGTTCTCATCCTTAAATACGGATTCTCTTCCCAGCGGGCTCCAGGCCTGAACGCATAAGCCGTTATCCGCAGCATATTTTTTTGCGGCTTCCTGTGTATATCCGATATGATATTCCAGCTGATCTATTACCGGATAGGTATTGCAGAAGCTGAGAATATTATCGAGATGATGAGGCAGGAAATTGGAAAGGCCGATGGCTTTTACGGAGCCTTCATCCACCATTTCTTCCAGAGCCTTGTAGGTCTCTCTCTGGAGTGTCTTCCACTCATCTTGAGAAGCATCGCTGTGCTGCTTCGGCCAGTGGATCATATATACATCAAGATAGTCGGTTCCCAGACGGGTAAGGGTTCTTTCAAGAGCCGCTTTCGCTCCCTCATATCCCATTTCATCGATCCAAAGCTTACTCTGTATGATAACCGAGCTTCTGTCGATGTTGTTATCCCGGAGTGCATTTCCCAGATCCTTTTCCGTACCGTAGATAGAGGCGGTATCGAAGAGAGTATATCCGGAGGTTATCGCATTTGATATAAACTCATAGCTGTCGCCGCCCTTGGCATTGTAGCAGCCGAAACCTATGGCAGGGATTTCCATACCGTTATTGAGCTTAAATATTTCCATAGAAATGTCCTTTCATAATATAAAACTATAATTTGATGATACGGTATGACAGAGGTTATGGCAAGGATAATATATGTTCGTAAATGCTTGCAGAAAATATTGTAATCAAGTATTATCAAAAGTGCAGATGTTAACGTTTGTTAATGGTGGGTTTTTAATGTTTTACGGGGATTTATGAGGAGGTTAGCCATGAGAAAACTGGTAAGTTTGGTTCTCTCTGTCGGATTTGTTATAGGTATGACACCGCTTGGTTCGATGCGTGTATATGCGGATGAGCCGGATACGGGGGAGGTTATTGCAGAAGAAGTACCTGATGAAGAAGAGCCTGAATTCATGCAGGTTGAGGAAGAACAGGAGAATGATTCCGAAGAAGAGATTTTTACGGAAGTTCAGGCAGAGGACATAACGGAAGAGCCGGAGGTTGAAGAAGAGATAACCGAAACGGTAACGGAAGAAAATCTTGAAGAAGACTCTTTCGATAAGGATGCTGTTGACGGAGCAGGAGTGGTTTCCCCACTTCCGAAGGTACGTGGATTGGAATTAAATATACACTCAAACGGTGGGGAAGTAGAATCATCAGCATTCTGGTGGGGCTACTCCAGTTTTTATGATAAATATGAAGAAGATACGGATGCAATTATTGAAGTAAAGCTGTATAAAGACGGAAAACCGGTAACAACCAGAACAGCAAAAGTCGATATAGCAGCCGGTTATCAGGAAATAGATTTTACCGATTTAATACCAAGTGATTCCAAATCCGAATTTTATCTGGAAGCACAGTTTAAACCGGGAAAGAATGAAACACGTTATTCCGCAGGAGAAAAAGCCACTTCGGAAAAAGCTGTTCCTTATGAGTATACTGTCAGATCCATAAAAATAAGACCGGTAAATGTTTACGAAGGTGACAATAATGTAGAATTTTATCTGGATTATTCGGGATTGCAGGGATTATATAATTACGGATATTTTACGATAAACGGAAAGAAAGGCAATAGTTATCAGATGGCTACGACGGCTGTAAAAGGTTATTCCCACAGCACGGCTAAAAGTGAAAACGAAAGCGGATTCAAAGCAGGAGATAAGATAGAATTTGTTACCTGGCTGGGCGAAAAAAGAAATAGTGACAGGGTCGTTGTTCAGGATAAGATTACGGTAATTGTCCAGGAGAGAAAGAGGGTTTCTTATTCAACACATGTACAGACCTATGGCTGGCAGTCGGAAGTGTATAACGGAAGTCTTGCGGGAACGGTAGGAGAGAGTAAGCGACTGGAAGCAATCAAGATAAAGCTGGTGAATCCCGAATACAGCGGAGATATTGAGTACAGAACACATGTACAGACCTACGGCTGGCAGGATTGGAAAAAGAATGGTATAACTTCGGGAACCAGTGGAAAGTCAAAGAGATTGGAAGCAGTTCAGATACGTCTTACGGGAAAGATGGCAGAACACTATGACGTTTATTACCGTACACAGATAGAGAGTTTTGGCTGGCTTGGCTGGGCAAAGAACGGAGAGTATTCGGGTTCAGCAGGTTACGGAAAGCGACTGGAAGCAATTCAGATAATGCTGGTTCAAAAAGATAAAAAGTTAGATTACACCGATATGAATGAAAAAGCCGGATTTGCGAATCCGGAGAAGACTCCAAGTGTTTCTTCATATGTTGCAAAAGCTCCGAGTGTTGAATATCAGACGCATATAGAGAAGATAGGCTGGCAGGGGCTTAAGATAAACGGAGAAATGTCGGGAACATCGGGACAGGCCAAGAGGTTGGAGGCTATTAAGATCAATCTCAGTAAACCTCCGTATGAGGGCGGTATAACATACAGGACACATGTACAGAAATACGGATGGAGGTCGTGGAGCAACGACGGAGCGATATCGGGAACAACCGGAGAGGCCCTGAGGCTGGAAGCCATTCAGATTAAACTTACGGGAGAGATGGCAGATAAGTACGATGTTTATTACAGAGTACATGCACAGAGCTATGGCTGGCTCGGCTGGGCAAAGAACGGTGAAAGTGCGGGTACTTCCGGATATGCAAAACGTCTTGAAGGAATACAGATAGTTCTTGTGGATAAAGGTAAAGCCGGACCGGATAAAACCTACAGAGGAATAACTTCCGATAAAACAACGGCATATATATCCAAATAATTACAAAAGTCCTTGACACATAGGGATCTATTTGTTAATATAGCTTAGTGTCTTTACCAAATTGGTATGGG
>CACZHN010000012.1:21995-42737 GCA_902780985.1 uncultured Lachnospiraceae bacterium
TCAAGTGGCTGAAGAGGCGCCCCTGCTAAGGGTGTAGGTCGTTAACGCGGCGCGAGGGTTCAAATCCCTCCATCTCCGTTTTAAACATAAACACATTCCTCGATAGCTCAATGGTAGAGCATTCGGCTGTTAACCGAAGGGTTGTTGGTTCGAGCCCAACTCGGGGAGCTCGGTCTTCGGTTCATGAGGGCGTACAATATAATATGGCGACTTAGCCAAGTGGTAAGGCGTGGGACTGCAACTCCCTGATCATCGGTTCGAATCCGTTAGTCGCCTCTTAGAGGAAAACCTGTATCTGATGCATTGTCGGATACAGGTTTTTATAAATATTAAGAAAAAGAGAAAACCATGGAATTAGCACAGCTTATAGTAATACTATACATTATCGTAAAAGCCTGTATCTGCCTTCTGACAGAGTATGCGCTGCAGGGCAGAGGTCCCCTGGGCCGGTTGGGCAGAAAAACGAAGATTCCGAGAATCATCATTTATATTATGATAGCACTGGTTCCGTGTCTGGGAGCATATCTCCCCAACGGACCGCTCAAGTTCTTCTGTATGAAGTGGGGCAACATATGGCTGGGATTTTTCATTTACTACGGAGGACTGCTCTTAATCCTGTCGGGAATCGCAGTGCTGAGGGCCGGACATAATAAAGCAAAGAAAAGATATCTGGTGGGATATGCATTTGTCATTGCATTCTGGGCAGGACTTATCATAAATGTATATGGTCTGCATCATGCGCAGCAGCCGAAGGTGGAGAACTATTCTATAGACATTTCCGAAGGAGAGGAAAGACATCTGAAGATAGTTCTGATCGCGGACCTGCATCTCAGCGTGAATTCTTATCCGGAAACCACTGAAAAGATGGTTGAGATGGTAAATGCATGCGAGCCGGACATTATTCTGGTGGGCGGTGACATTTTCACCAGTACCTACGCAGGACTGTCGGATCCGGACAGATATGCGGCGGCGCTCAGCTCAATGAAAGCAAAGTACGGAGTTTATGCCGTAGCCGGAAATCATGATGTTGAGGAAAGCCTCTTCGGAGGATTTGCCATATCGCCTTATACGGAAGCATTTCGAACAGAGGAAATGGACAACTTCTTTAAGGATGCGGGATTCAACATGCTTTACGATGAAGCGGTTCAGATAGGCGATACGGGACTTACGCTGGTGGGACGAATCGATGAGGAGAAGGCCGGAGACGGAACGAAGGATCGTCTCAGCGCCGAAGAACTGCTGAAGGGAATCGAGGGACAGGTTCTGGTTCTGGAACATGAGCCGAAGGAATATAAGGATCTTTCTGCGGCGGGAGCTGATCTGGTCCTGTCGGGACATACACATAACGGACAGATCTTTCCGGGTAACTTCGTGGTACCGTTCTTCAATGAAAACGGATACGGAGTGAAGGAAGTTTATAATATGAAAACTATGGTAACAGCGGGTGTCGGATTTTATGGGGCGCCTATAAGGGTAGGAACCGACAGTGAGATCTCGGTCATAGATCTGACTTATTAATGAGGGGACAAATCGATGGAGAAGGTTAAGGAAGCAAAGATTAAAGAAACTCATAAAGAAAAAAAAGAGAGGAAGAAGGCTGAAAAGGCTGAACGCAAAAGAGTCGTAAATGTCAACTTTATAGACATGTATAAAGTTACATGGAAGACCGTATTCGGCAACGGATTCAAGTCCTGGCTCGTGCTGGCGGTAGTTGCGGTGTTCTTCTCCATAATCAGTTTCAGATATTCGATTTCGGGAAATATTCTGGACGAAGGCGATTCCCTGCTGGGTCTCGTAAATAACGTATCGGAAGATAACGAAGCCATATTGAGAAATTACATAGAAGGAACGAAGATAGGCGGAGTTCTTAACGAAATGGAACCCGGAATATCCGACTTTATCATAAGCGTTATTTCCGAGAAGGCCGGACTGATAGTTCAGGTGCTGTGCAAAAATGCGGAATATGTAAAACGTAATTCCGGAGAAGTGTTTGTATTTTCTATTATAGTGTCGGTTCTGGTAACGCTTATATCATTTCTCTTAAGATCTGTTTCCGATGTGGGACAGGTAAGATTTATTACGGAAAACCGATATCAGAAGGTTGCCAGGTTCAGAAGACTGCTGGCTCCTTACGGAAAAGGCCAGTTTTTCCATATTTTCTGGATATATATTCGGTATCAGTTATCTCTGTTTCTCTGGAGCATAACCGTAATCGGTTATTTCGTAAAGGCTTATCAGTATAAGATGGTTCCGTATCTTCTGGCGGAAAATCCGACGCTTACCTGGAAGCAGGTTAAGAAGATCTCATCCCAGATGACAAAGGGATATAAGTTTAAGATGTTTCTTATGGAGATTACGATAATTCCTATATGGCTCCTTCAGATGGTAGTTATCGTAGGTTCTCTTATCGGAATTCCTTTCATCATGCAGCTGGATGCTGAGTGGTATGCAAGACTGAGACGTCGACAGGATATCGACAGGAGCGCATTTATCGAGCCGATATTCGACGGAGACGCTTATGTGGTAACTCATACCGAGAAGAAAGAGATGAAGGCTCTTATCAAGCAGGCTGAGACCAAGGAAGAAAAGGCTGCTCTCAGAAAAGAACTCAGAGCTAAGACGAAGGAAGATAACAAGGTTTATCATGAGTATGTTATGCCGGATATCCTTATAGAAGTAACCAATTTCGATGAGGCCGATAAGTACAAGGTTACGGACTTTATCGTAATGTTCTTTGCATTCTGCCTTGTGGGATGGTTATGGGAGGTCGGACTTCATGTAGTCCGGGATCACGCATTTGTAAACCGAGGCATGATGTACGGACCGTGGATCCCTATATACGGTTTCGGAGGAGTATTCATCATATTCTTCCTGAACAGATTTAAGAACAATAAGATTAAGCTGATCATTTTTACCATGATACTCTGCGGAATCCTGGAGTATCTCACCAGTTTCGTTCTGGACTATGCCATGAATGCTTCTTACTGGGATTATAAGGATCTTTCATTCAACCTTAACGGAAGAATATGTCTTGCGGGACTTGCCGCATTTGCCGCAGGCGGATTTGCGGGAATATATGTTATCGGACCGGCTATCAAGGGCAAACTTGAGAAGTTCGGAAAGAAGAGAACGGTCATTCTTTGTACTGTTCTTGTGGTTGCATTTTTAATTGACTTTATATGCTGTCAGATCTTTGGATCCAACTCGGGAGCCGGAGTCGGCGGAACGATATAAAACGGAACTCGGGGACGGGGGGCGCGTAGTCTTACGCGACCCCCGTCCCCGAGTTTCATCATGATCCGGTTCCGTTGTATTTTTTAGCTCCGAGCATCCAGAATTTGTAGCTAAGCCAGAAGAAGATGATGCCTATGACCGGTGACAGTATCGACAGGAGCGGGATCTTGTCGGGACGAAGTATAACGAGGCCCGGATAGTATGCGATAAACGCGATAGGTATTATAAAGGTAAAGAGGACCTTGAAAACTCCGTTGAAGATACTTGCGGGATACTTGGCATAGTCCTTGAAACGGAACATGATGACCATAACGTATCCCGAATTCTGTATCCAAAAGCATGTTGCGGCAGCGGCATTCATAATGGCAATCATGAAGAGGGATGCCGTTATGAGAAGTATCACCAGCTGCACTATCGTTACAACCGTAACGGGGATGCCTATGTGGATCCAGGCGTAAACAAGTACGCCGATTCCGAAGGCAAGCTGTCCCAGACCCTTTATGTCGAAGACTTCGGAAATGAAGTAGAAGAAGATGTTGATCGGTCTGAAACAGTACTTTATGAAGTCGCCTGTTCTGACGGCAAATCGCAGGTTCCAGTTATTGTCGAAAAGACACTGGAGCGGCGTAAGCGCTATAAGCGAAAAGCCGTACAGGAAAAGCATTTCGAAATAATCCCAGCCGTTGATGGACGGGAAGTTTCTGAAGAGAATGTAAAATGAGAGGAACCCCACTACATTTGTCATGATCATTCCGAAAGTGGAAATGATGAAGTCCGCACGGTAGCTCATTTTACTTTTAAGATCCTGGATCAGGATCTTACGATATATATGCATATAAAATTTAAAGCCGCGCTTTGGCATGGCAAGTAATTCGTTGTTCATGATCAGCCTCCGTTAACAGTGATTCTTTTGATGGAGAAGTTCCAGAATGCGCGGGCGCCCAGTCCCAGGATCACGCACCAAACAAACTGAAATGCGATGTTAAGCCACATTCCGGAATCGGGAGTATATCCCGGCTTCTGCAGGAGAATGTTAAGCGGTGTATCGTAGATACAGCGGAAAGGCATAAATTCTACTGCTTTCCGAAGGGCTTCCGGGAAAAATGCCAGCGGAATCGTAGCTCCCGAAAGCAGCAGAACGATGCTTTCCTTTACAATGTTTATGCCCCAGGTGGATTCGGTGTACAGGCAGATAGTGGATACCAGCATTTCTATATAGAAGTTAACAAGTAAAGCCAGTACAACCGCAATCACAAAGTATAACAGATTGATTCCCAGGTGGATCGCGCCGTGGGTGATGACGTAGACCACAATAAAGGTGGGGAGAAAGGTCATAAAGAAGGTTACCATATTATGACCGAAATAAGAGAAAAACAGGAATCTTCTGTAATTCAGGGGCTTCAGTAAATCAAGTATTATAGATCCGGATTTGATGGATCTGCTCATGTCCCAGACTATATACATTTCCAGGAAGTTAAAGAGTGCAGTGGCAAGGACCAGATATATGATGGTGTCCGTAAATGTCATGCCGTTTACCACCTGTGAATCCGATGAAGCAAAGATTGCTTTCCACAGATAATAGACGAGAGTCAGATATATCAGATTTCCGAATATTGTTACAAAGGTTCCCAGCCTGTACTGCAGCTCCGACATGATGCCGCCTCGGGTGAGAGCCATATATTTCCTTAAACTCATTTGGTTTCTCCTTCGTATATCTTTTTGATAACTTCTTCTGTGGATATCTCTTCAAGCTTGATATCAAGGATCTTTCCCTTTTTCTGATGCTCGGCAATGACGCTCATAACGTCGGTCTTCGACTCGTCGATGATGGTCTCTTCCCACACATCTCCCGGAAGTCTGAGACGGAGCGTACGGTAAGAACCGAAGTAGGTCTTCAGATGTTCGATGTCATTGTCGTAGATCATCTTGCCATGGTCGATGATGACAATTCTCTCGCACAGCGCATCCACATCGCCCATGTCGTGGGTGGTAAGGATTACCGTGGTGCCCTTTCTCTCGTTAAGACCTTTGATAAGATCTCTGATCTTCGCCTTCATGGATACGTCCAGACCGATGGTCGGCTCATCCAGGAATACGATCTTCGGGTTGTGAAGGAATGCAGCCAGGATATCACTGAGGGTTCTCTGTCCCAGTGACATCTGACGCACTGCCTTATGTAAGAGAGGTTCTATATCGACAAGACTTTTGTATAAGTCCAGCATTTCCTTATAGTCTTTTTCGGGAATGAGGTAAATGTCTTTCAGCAGGTTAAATGATTCGATAAGCGGAAGGTCCCACCAGAGCTGACTTCTCTGGCCGAAGACTACGCCGATGTTCTCTGCATTTCTCGTTCTGTTCTTATAAGGAACGAATCCGTTTACCTGAAGCTGTCCGCGGGTCGGCTCGAGAACTCCCGACATCATTTTGATGGTGGTGGACTTTCCCGCTCCGTTCGGTCCCAGGTATCCGACGATCTGTCCTTTAGGGATTGCAATGGATATATCATTAACTGCAGTCACTGTTTTGTAATTTCTGGAGAAAAGATCCATCAGACTTCCCTTAAGTCCTTCTCTTCGGTTAAGTACCTTAAAGTCCTTGGAAATGTTATTCATAACGATCGCATATTCTGTAGAATTGTTATTTACCATAAATTTCGTTTCTCCTTGTAAAATTTTATGAAACGGATTATACTCTATTAAAAATGCAAAAAATAGACATAAATTTCCAAAGATTTATAACTATTTAAAAAAGGGAGTGGAAAATAGTGATAAAAGAATATCGTGGACTTGTAAGAACCAGAGAGGACGGATCGGAGATAATCAACTACGATGATCCATCATTTCCTTCTTATATATACGACGGATATGTGTACAGCGGATGCACCTGGGAGCGCATCCCGCATTTTCATAAAGATATAGAATTGATAAGCGTGCATTCGTCATGCATGGGCTATTCCGTTAACGGAAAGGAGATTTTCCTGGAGAGGGGAGATACCATTTTCGTCAATTCGGACCAGCTGCATTATTCCTTTGCAACGCCGCCGAGAGAGGGCCGCTACATAATCGCGGTGCTTCACCCGAGCATTCTCAGCTCCAACTACGCGGTGGAGGCGAAGGCCATACTGCCGGTCATTTCCAATAAGAAGATCCCGTACATTCATTTCCGAAACGGAGACAGGGACAGCGCAAGGATTCAGGAGCTCTGCTTCGAGCTGGAGAAGAAGTGCAAGGGAAATGAATTCCTGATCACCAAGACCTTCTTCGAGATATGGGATATCATCCTCAACAGAGTTGCCGAGTCGGGCGAGATCGGCGGAGAGGATTCCATGAATGCGGATGTTCATAACGACATCCTGAAGGCCATGATGAGCTACGTGGATAAGAATTATATGAAGAACATTACCCTCGGTGAACTGGCGGGAGCCGGCGGAGTCAGCAGATCTCTGTGTAATTCCATCTTTAATAAGTACACAAAGATGACTCCGATCGAGTACATCATGCACTACAGGACCAGAAAAGTAGCGGATCTGCTTCAGTCCCAGGACATATCCATGCCGGAAATCGCCGAACTTACGGGCTTTTCGAATGCCAGCTACATGGCGGAAACCTTCAAGAAATTCTACAAGTTTTCGCCGCGTGAATACAAGAAGGCCATCCGCCAGCAGGAGCCGATCCAGCCGCCGACAGAAAAATAATTAAAATTTTTTATCTATTTGAGATTACAAAACAGATATGTTAAAATATAGCCTGTACCTTTTTTAACAAAGAGTGAAAATGTATTTTTAAAGGGGATAGAAATGAAGAATAAACCATATCCATATGAAGAAGTATATGAAATGGCGAACCTGAAAGACATGATAGACGAGAAGGCGCTTACTCAGGCAAGACTGACAGCGTTCGTTTATCCTTGTGATACAGGAGAAATGAGAAAAACTTACTTTGATGTAAGAGAAGATGTAAATGCATTCGGTGCATGGATGTATTCCAAGAAGATCCGCGGCGGAAAGCACTGCGTGATCCTCGGCGAGAACTCATACGAGTGGCTCATTGCATTTTTCGCTACAGTAAACGGCGGAAATGTAGCGGTTGCCATCGATAAGGGTCTTCCTGAGAAGGAGATTCAGGATCTCGCACATATGGCCGATGCTGATGTTGCATTTATAACAAAGAGCTACTATGACAAGGTAAGCAAGAAGACAGCACGTAAGGTTTACGATCTGGGTGAGTTCGAGGAAATCCTTGAAGAAGGAAGAAGAATCCTCAGAGAGGGCGATACGGACTACCTCAATTATGAGATCGAGCCGGATGATGTAGCTATGATCCTCTTTACTTCCGGTACTTCGGGAGTAAGCAAGGGTGTTCAGCTTACAAACAGAAATATAGCTTTCGAGATCGTACATACAAGTATGCTTTACAGACCGGAGGGCGGCGTAGTTGCGGCACTTCCGTTCCATCATGCATTCGGACTTGTGGTTGGTGTTATCATGGTATTCAATTACGGATATCCGGTTTATATCAACAAGAGTCTTAAGTATGTAAAGAAGAATATGGCAGACTTCGGACCGCAGACCATGTTCCTGGTTCCTATGTTTGTTGAGTTCTTCCACAGACAGATCTGGGCTGAAATCGAAAAGAAGGGTAAGACCACTGCATTTAAGGGACTTATGAAGTCAACCAACCTGCTCCTTAAGACAGGTGTGGATGTAAGAAAGAAGACTTACGCTTCAATCCTGAATGCGTTCGGCGGAAATCTTGAGTATATCATCTGCGGTGGAGCGGCTCTGGATCCTATGTATGTAAAGGAATTCAGAACCTGGGGTATCGAGATCCTCAACGGATACGGCGCTACAGAGTGTTCACCGGTTACAGCCGTAAACAGACCATTCTATCACAGAGACGGTTCTGTAGGTCAGCTTGTTCCGGGCATAGAGGCCAAGACTACCGAAGAGGGCGAGCTTGCATTCCGCGGTGAGCTTGTAATGAAGGGTTATTACAAGAATCCGAAGGCTACAGACGAGGCTCTTGTGGACAGATGGTACATGACAGGAGATCTGGGTTACGTAGATAAGGATAACTTCGTATATCTTACAGGTAGAAAGAAGAATCTTATCATCCTCAGCAACGGCGAGAACATCTCCCCTGAGGAACTGGAAATGGATTTCGCAAGAGATCCTGCAGTTCAGGAAGTTCTTGTATATGATGAGGACAGCAAGATTATCGCTGAGATCTTCCCTGATGAAGAGCATATGGGTGACGCTACTTACTTCGAGAAGCTGAAGACCAAGGTAAATAAGGGAAGACCTGCATATAAGCAGGTAGTAAGAGTAAAGCTTCGTGAGAAAGAGTTCATAAAGAACGCTACCATGAAGATCGTAAGATACCTGAATATTCCGGGAGCGGCTGAGAAGGCTGAAGAAGCTATCAGAGCTGCAAAGGAAGCAGGAGATAAAAAGTAAGAGAATATTAAAGGAGCCGGTTGCTGGGGTGTGATCCGCAACCGGCTCCTTCTGTATATTTGTTATGCATCGGTTAAAGTCATTATCTTTGATCTTCGTAAACCCATCCGGCCCTGTGATAAACCCGGTACAAAAACACAAAGTTAACTCCTGTTAAACTGACACATAATAATTATACCATTAAATTAAGCAACTAATATATTGACGATTCCTACAATTGTGTGTCGTCGAATTCAGCATGTTGCGAAGTATATCAGCCGTTATGTAAACCAAAGGTGCTATTACAAAGCATTTTCTTTTTATCTTCGGGCTACTGTGCTATATTTATAGTTGGTTTAGGAACCTGAGGAATACATTTTACGGGACGGAGAATCATGGATAACATCATATTAATCGGAATGCCCACATCGGGAAAAAGCACGGTGGGAGTAATACTTGCAAAGCTTCTGGGAATGGACTTTGTGGATACGGATCTGATAATTCAGAAAAGGGAAAAGAGGAAGCTTTCTCAGATCATCGAACAGGACGGCCTGGAGGGATTTCTGGCGATAGAAAATAAAGTCTGCTGTGACGTGGACTTACAGAATACGGTCATTGCCACCGGCGGCAGCGTGGTGTACGGCGAAGAAGGGATGGAGCATCTGAAGTCCATCGGCCGTATCATTTATCTGGAGATAGATTACGAAACACTGCAGACAAGACTTCATCATGTAAAGCAGCGCGGCGTGGTCCTGAAGCCGGGCCAGACTATAAAAGAGCTGTATGACGAGAGGGTTACCTTATATAAGAAATACGCGGACATTGTCCTGTCGGAAGAAGGTCAGGGAATAGAAGAAACGGTTCAGAAATGCGTGGAAGCGCTTAAATAAAAGGGGGTAAACTTATGGCGGAAACAAAGGCAAAAACCACATCCGGAACGGCAAAGAAGAAGACTTCTTCGACAGCGAAAAAGAAGACGTCGACGACTGCCAAGAAAACCACCGGAAGCCGCATACAGGTTACGGCAACGGAGAAGAAACTGGTGGAACTTTACAGAGCAGCCGACTCGGATACAAAGAAGGCAGCCCTTGCTCTTCTTAAGGGAGAGAAGTCGGAGACAGGCGGAATTCTTTCGTCGATCCTGGGGGACAACAACCTGCTGGGAAACCTGAATAATCTTATTCCGGGCATGAATCTTTTGAGGGACAATATCGACGAATAAACATCTTTATCGCTTGCATAAAATGCGGTAAACGAATATACTTGAGAATATGATTTATTTATTTTTCAGAGGAGGTTGAAACATGCAGATTTATTCAGTTTTTGATCCTGAATTCAGTGAATTTGGAAAGGTACTTGAGGGTTACGATACAGCTGAACTCGTTGAGGCTATGAAGAAGATCGATATGCCTGCAGAAGGCGTAGCATATGAGCCGGGAATTGATTCTCTTGAGGCTTGCGGAATCTTTAAGGAACTTACAGACAACGCTTTCGGCGGAATGCCAATAGAGCTCGGTATGTGCTGGGGATACAACAAGGCTCTTAACTGCCTCGAGTATCACAGAAACAGCGAGATCAACGTAGGAGCTACAGACTTCGTACTTCTTCTTGCAAAGCAGGAGAAGATCATCGACGGAGTTCTTGATACAGCTGATGTTAAGGCTTTCAGCGCACCTGCAGGAGCAGTTGTTGAAGTTTATGCTACATCACTTCACTATGCACCATGCCGCGACAACGCAGAAGGCTTCAGAGTAGCAGTTGTTCTTCCTAAGGGAACAAACACAGACCTTGATAAGGCTGCTGAGAAGAATGTTGAAGATAAGATGCTCTGGGCAAGAAACAAGTGGCTTCTTGCACATCCTGAATCATCAGAAGCTTCACAGGGCGCTTACATCGGTCTTAAGGGCGAGAACCTCAGTATCTAATTCGGTTAATCACTCTTAAGAAAACATTTATACTTTTTCATTTAAATGAAATGAGTGATATACAGAGTCCTTAAAATATAAGTGATATAAAATGGGTGAGCCGAAGGGTTCACCCTATTTTATTACTTGGAGGAAATGACAATGGTTAAAAGTACGAAGAAGGCTTTGGTGATCTGTATGGCAGCTGCTATGATGATGTCGTCTGTTACGGGATGTTCGGGAGGCGGGGCGAAAGCCGATGCGAGTCCTACTACCGAAGCGGTGACGGAAGCTAAACAGGAGGAGGCCGAAGTTACGGAAGCCGACAGCGGATCCGGTGAGGCAGATGAATCGGATGAAGATTCGGAAGATGTGGAATATAGTTTCTCTACTCCGGACGGAGAGGAAATAGGGGATGCGGAAGATCCCGGATGTAACGAGGCATCAATGATGATAGAAGATTTAAAGAGCCCGGTTACAAGTGAAAACCGCGGGGAATATGATTATACGGATAAGGCAATGGAGTATCTGAATTACATCGGAACCAATCTTAAGGACAGAAATGCCGAGGATCCTGAAGGAAGCGACCATAACAAGGCTGTGGACTGGATCAAGGGCGAGCTTAAGGCCGCGGGATATACCGATGATCAGATAGAGGATCAGGAAGCCAAATCAGACGGATATAATATCCACAACATAGTTCTCACGATACCGGGAGAAGACGACTCGAAGCAGATCCTGGCAGGTGCGCATTATGACGGCGACGGCGTAGGAGATAACGGTTCAGGTACCGCGCTCCTTCTTGCAAATGCAGTCGGCCTTAAGGATAAGAAGCCGCATTATACTACAAAGCTGATCTTCTTTGATGCGGAAGAAATGGGTCTTTACGGAAGCAGCTACTATGCAGACAACATGACTCAGGAAGAAATAGATAAAACTCTTTATATGATAAATATAGATGCAATCGCAGTGGGCGACTATGCAAATGTATACGGCGGTCTTTATACGGGACAGGATGCTTATCTTCATGATGAGTCGGGAGATAAGACACCGCCTGCACTTGAAGCTTATAACTATGCGATGAAGAATGCAAAGGATCTGGGAATTGATGTTCAGGGAACAAAGGAACTGGACGGATATTATCAGAAGAACGGAACAGGCCCGGAGATCAAGGACAACACACTTTACACAAATCCATGGACAGCAGCCAATCCTGCACCAAAGAACAGTCTGGCCTTTTCACCGGCCACTATCCCGGCCAGTGATCACGTCGGCTTCATGACAAAGGGAATCGAATATATATACTTCGAAGCAACCAACTGGTTCGCCGGTTCCGATAAGTCACCGTTCGAAGCCTATACGGGATATCTGGAAACCTATGACGAAAGCCTGGGCGAAAACGGCATGTTCATGAACACAGAATACGATACACTCGACAATCTCAATACACTCTTCCCGGGAAGAGCGGAAGCACACTTCCATATGTACTCACCGCTTCTTTCAGCACTTCTTCTCTCGGAATGAAACAGGGGGACGGGGGTTGACTACTCAACCCCCGTCCCCACGTTTCATTCCGATGTAGGAGGTGTCTGATATTCACTTTGCGAACTGATATCTTCATCAGTTCCGTATAGTATTCTGACAAGTTCCGAATCCTTATCGAGGAGAAGAACATTTCCGTTATTCGTAAGGGAAGCTTTAAGTGCATCCAGACCTCTGAGGAAATTATAAAATTCAGCCTTGTCGGGATCATTATATGCCTCGGAAAGGATTCTCATATATTCCGCTTCGCCTTCGGCAATGATAGTTTCCGCATCTTTTTCTGCCTGTGCCAATGTAATGGTAACTTCTTTGTCGGTCTCATTCTTGATTATCTGAGCATCGGATTCACCCTTTGCCGTGTAGCTGGCGGCTATATTTTGCCTTTCGGAGATCATTCTCTCATAAACAGCGGTCTTATTATCATCCGGAAGATCCAGAGCCTTGATCTCGGCAGTCAATATGGTAATTCCGTATTCTGCTATGTCCGAATTGGATTCTTTCGTTATGGTCTCTGTAAGTAATGCTCCTCTGGCTGCAATAACATCATCCTGACTCATTGATGAGATAGTATTCTTTGTCGCATTATATACCGCTGCATCAATTCTTTCCTCAGCTCTTGTATCTATTGCGCCAAGTGTCTGATAATACTTGAGGGGATCTGTTACTTCCCAGAGAACATAGTCATCAGCTATCATTGACTTTTTATCCTTAGTGATAACATCACTGGTAGGAAGGTCATAAACTCTGGTTCCGCTGTAAACAAGCTGAACATCTTCTATAAAAGGCGTCTTAAAATGAAGACCCGGAGTATCATCTATTCTTGTTACTTTTCCGAATCTTTTAACAAGGGCATAATTATTATATTTTACTGTATAAAGTGAATTATAGATTACGAGAGCAACAGCAATAAGAATCACTGCAAGAGCTATTAACTTAATCGTCTTCTTCATTTTCGGAGCCCTCCTTTGATCCGCCTGACTGTACGTCAGTGCTTGCTGTATTTCCGCTTATATTAACAAAGCTGTCCAGTGGATACATCGTCTGTGTATCACCGTCTGTTATAATTATCTTCATACCCGGAAGCAGATCTTCCATAGTTTCATAGAACATACGCTTCTTTGTGATAAGCGGATACTGCTTATACTGCTCATAAATCTGTTCAAATCTTGATGCCTGACCTTCTGCCTCTGCTATACGGGCTTCCTTTTTACCTTCGGCTTCCTTTATGATCTTATCTGCCTTTGCTGTTGCCTCAGGCAGTTCCTGATTCTGATATTTCAGAGCATTATTCTTCGCCGTATCAGCACCCTGCTTGGCCGTTTCAACCGATTTGAATGCTGCTATGATCTCATCTGTCGGCGGTTCCGAATCCTGTACTGTAATATTTATGACCGTAAGACCGATATTATGATTCGAAAGCTCCTGGATCATCTCTTCCTTAACTGCAGACTGGATCTGTCCTTTACCTGTAGTCATGGCTTCATCAACCGTATAACTTGACACAACGGTCCTTATGGTAGAAAGCGCTATATCCTTAAGGATTTCCTCGGGATTGTTGGAATTATAGAGATATGCAACAGGATCTGAAACTTTGTACTCAAGATAGAAATCAATATTAAGCAGATTAAAATCCGAAGTAATCATGATTCCGTTTGTTTCGTCCGTGATATTCTGTCCCTCTCCGGCTATGGTGTAACCGACTCCCGTACCATGGGTAGTCATGTCAACTTTCTCAACCTGTTGGATAAAAGGTATCTTAAAATAGAGACCGGCAGTATCGGTTCTCACTACCTTACCAAACATTGTTACTACCGCATTTTCCTGCTCATTAACATAATAATAGCTGCCGTTAATGACAAAGAACAGTATAACAACCGCTATCACTATCTTTGCTATAGTAAAATAAAACTTGCTCGGGCTTTTCTCAGGTTTCCCGTTTTTACCGATAACTATATCGGCATCATCATTTTTATCTGCCAATCTTTTTCCCTCCTTGTTTTATATGTATTTTGACTCGCACATATACAGTTTTTTATATCATTTATTTACTTCCCGGTCAATTTAAAAGTTTTAATCCAACTTTAATGTTCGTTAAAAGACCATTTAATCTGGGAAATGTATATTATACCCATCGAAAGACAAAAACCAAGAAACATCGAAATATAAATCAGATTATTAAACGGAGGATAAAATCATGGATGAATTCACAAAGGTTGAGAGATTAGTAAATATTACAGGCGTATCATATGAGGATGCAAAGAATGCACTTAACGGATGCGACGGAAACATAGTTGACGCAATGGTATATCTTGAGTCGGTAGGAAAGGTTGCAATCAATACAAAGTCAAGTATCGATCCGAGATTCGCACCTATCTCTGATGCAGAAGTTGCAGCTGCAGCAATCAAGAACGAGCAGAGAGCAGCAGTAACAGAGCAGAAGAAAAAGGGAGGTATCGGACAGTTCTTCGGAAAAATCCTCAGATTCCTTCTTTGCAATAAGATTACGATCAGCAGAGGTACACAGGATCTTATAACACTTCCTTTCATCGTTATGATCCTGGCAGGATGCATAAGCTTTAAGGTTACAACAATCATAGTTATCTTATCACTCTTCTTCGGTATCAGATATACATTTAAGAAGGATACAGGAGCTGTAGCTTTAAACCAGTAAAACAGTTAGTGAAGATTTTTATATATAGAAAAAGCTGTCATCGGTTTTATGACTGATGGCAGTTTTTTCGTTGTGGGAAGACAGCAAAAAACAGGCAAAAGAGGGCGAATAATAACTTTTGTTTGAGGTACGAATATTCTATCCTAATACCAGGAAGAAAAACAGCATCTCAAAGGAGGTAAGCCATGAGTAAAGTAAAATGGGGCGTGCTGGGAACGGCAAATGTTGCGGCCTGGGGAACAATCCCGGGTATGAAGCAGGCAGAAAGCTGCGAGCTCTATGCTATCGCAGGCAGAAGCCTTGAGAAAGCAGAAAATTATAAAGAAAGATTCGGGTTTGAAAAAGCCTACGGAAGCTATGACGAGCTTCTGCAGGATAAAGAAGTGCAGGCTATATATGTCCCGCTCCCAAACAACCTTCATCTGCCATGGGTGAAGAAGGCTCTGGAAGCAGGCAAAAACGTTCTGTGCGAAAAGCCTGTAGCTCTGAATGCCGATGAAGTAAGGGAAATGTATCAGACTGCAAAGGATAACAACGTACTTCTGATGGAAGCTTATGCGTATCTTCACAGCCCTTATGTGCAGAGCCTCAAAAAGGACATCGACAGCGGCATCATCGGAGAAGTGGATTATATCGACACCGCATTTGTGACCCAGGGATATAAGGAAGATATAAGACTCTATAAGGATCTGGGCGGCGGAGCCATGTATGATCTGGGCTGCTACTGCACCACCATGATCCTGACCCTTACGGATTCCGAGCCGGATATGGTATTGGCGGATGCGGAGTTTTCCGATAAAGGGGTGGATATTTTTACAGCCGGACTTATCAGATTTAAGAACGGCGTTCGTGCATCCTTCAACGTCGGTATGATGCTGGGCGAAAACACCAACGCCAGATATGACAGACTTTACATTCACGGAACCAAAGGATATATCCGATCCGAAACAGAATACAATCAGGAAGGAGCGGTATCCTACAAGATTTATACCGAAGAGGGCGTGATCGAAAGAGAGATTCAGGTTCCGAACAACTACGGCCTTGAAACGGAACAGTTCAGCAGATGCGTTGCTGAAGGAGAGACTCCTTATGTTACTCCAGAGTTCACCCTCAGAAATGCAGAGCTCATCGACAGTGTTCTTAAAAAGATCGGATATTAAGGAGGTATCAAAATGGCAAAAGTATTACTTATAAACGGAAGTTGAATCGGGAGTATTCACAAGCTTCCCTGACGGAAAGTAAAAAGACACCTGTCACCCTAAAAAAAGGTGACAGGTGTCTTTTTAGTTCAACGGTTTAATGTTATCAAGAATTGTCTGTTTTGCCTGATATTCGGTTAAACCGAATCCGACATAACCTGCAACATAATTCTGTTTAAAATCAAAATACAGAACATAACATACGGTTGTTCCCTCTGCGGTACCGGTTATTTTGAATCCACGAAGAAGTTCACCGTTTATCATGGCATTATCTGTCGCAATATTTGATACGTTATAACCCTGCTGCTCTAACTGGCGTTTATATTCGCCCTTCGCCACGTCCATAATTTTGTCGAGATCCTCACCGGAATCTTCAATACTGTAAGCAGCCTGCGTGACAATTACACCGATAATTTCGCCGGTATGCGGATTTGCTGCGGATAATTCTATAACATACTCACTTTTATCAAGAGTGGTTTTCTCCACTTCCGGATCATCGGGCATATCAATAATAGTCCATCCGTATTCTAAGGCAATCTGTATGTTGAAGTATTCGTTCTTATATACATTGTTTACACAGGTTCCCGGAATGTATTCGGCCTTTGCATACATCTTTCTGTATCTGTTGATAACGAAAAACAGACTGGCAGCAATTACCAGAAACACAACAACTATGATTATACGTTTTGTCCAGCTGCTGATCTCCATATCAAAAGACTTTAGCACCTGTGAAGCGCTGGGTGTATTAAAGAAATCATCTGACACATTCAGACCCTGATTTCCATTTCCCCCGTACGGGTTGTTATTCATTCCGCCATACGGATTGTTGTTCATTCCACCGTTGGGATTGTTGAATCCCCCGTTTCCGTAACTGTTATTGTAATTAGGGTTGATTTCGTTACTGTAGTTCGATTCGGGAGTTCTGGATGTGTTGTCATCATCATCACGTTTAAGCTGCATTTTAAAACCTCCGTTCATATAGTCCGGCGACTATTGTACCATGAAATATGACATTTGTCATATGATTCTGCTTACATTCATCACTACAAGAGTTTTCATGCATTTGATAATATAGCATCAACAAAGGTATGAATGATCCCGAAAGGGACTTGATAGATCAGGAGGAAAGAAATGAGCGAAACAGTTGTAAAGATCAGTAAACTTGTTAAGCGTTACAAAGAACTCATAGCACTGGACAATTTCAGTCTTGAGATAAAGAAGGGAGAGGTTTTCGGCCTTCTTGGCCCGAACGGTTCCGGAAAAACAACAACCATCAACTGCATCCTTTCCCTTCTTTCTTATGATAAAGGAAGCGTGGAAGTCTTCGGCGAGAAGATGGGACCTTCAAAGAATAACCTGAAGAGACGCATCGGAGTTGTATGCCAGAATGTTGCGGTTTTCGAAGAGATGACGGTTCAGGAAAACATCGAATACTTCTGCGGATTATATATCAAGGACAAGGCAACGCGTAAGCAGTATGTTGAGGAAGCCATTCAGTTCGTTGATATCGGCGACTTCAGAAAGTTCTACCCGAACAAGCTTTCGGGAGGTCTTCTGAGACGACTGAACATCGCCTGCGGAATCGCTCACAAGCCGGAACTCATAATCCTTGACGAGCCTACGGTTGCGGTTGACCCACAGTCCCGTAACAAGATCCTCGAAGGAATCACTCAGCTGAATGAAGCGGGAGCAACCATCATTTATACATCCCATTACATGGAAGAGGTTGAGCAGATCTGTTCAAGGATCCTCATCATGGATAAGGGCAAGGAAGTAGCTTCCGGAACAGCAGAAGAGCTTAAGGGCAAGATCAAGAATACGGAAAATGTAATCGTCGACGTAAAGAAGCTTCCAAGAGAGCATGTAGATGCCATCGAAAAGCTCAGCCATGTATATGATGTAACTTACCAGAACGGAAAACTCACAGTGAAATGCAGCGGCGGTAAGCACAACATCACACATGTTATAGATTATTTCGCAGCCAATAATCTTGATTACGACAGAATTTATTCGGAGCTGCCGACACTTAATGATGTATTCCTTGAGATTACAGGTAAAGAACTCAGAGACAGCGAATAAGCGAGGAGAAGATTGATGTTTGGACGAGTTTTTTTAGCACAATTAAAAGTAGGGCTGAGAAGCAAGCAGTATTTGTTCTGGACAGCATTCTTTCCGCTGGCACTGGGAACGCTTTTCAGCTTTGCATTCAAAACGATATACAGCAGTGAACAGACAAAGACAATTCCGGTTGCGGTAATAGTTGAGGAATCCGCAATCGAAGAGTATAAGGTTATGGAAGCCTTCTCGGGACTGGAAGAAAGTTCACTGGAGGATGACGTTGCGGCATATCAGGAAGCTATGGCTGTTGCGGCAGCAAAGGGCGAAGAATGTGATATGGAAAATCCGGTCAGTGATGAACTGTCGGAAGCACTTGATTCGGCTGAAAACTTTGATGATCTGAGACAGATCAGCTTCGATGTTTTTCCTGACAAGTATGTAAGCGACGAAGTAAAAAATATAGATGAAAATGATCTGCCGTTTATGGAAGTTATTAACGGGCTTGAATATGAAAACGGCGATCCTATGATAGAGAGAAAATCCGCAGCCGACATGGAAGAAGCAGAGAATCTTCTCAGAGACGAAGAGATAAGCGGCATCATAGTAGTTTCAAACCTTACAGACATTTCCCTGAAGGTATATGATAACGGAACAAGCGAGAGCATCCTCACAAGTATCATCAGTACATATAAAAGACAGATGGATGTGGTAATTGCGGTAATGAATAACGAAGAGATTTCCGCAGAGTATGACAGTATGGAAAGCATACTGGATGAGAAACTCAGTAACATAGACTTCGTGGAAGCTTCGGGTGTTGCAGGTGACAACAAGGATCCTTTCGTTGCATATTTCTATAATCTTATAGCAATGATATGCCTGATGGGATCAATGGCAGCGCTCAGTACGGTAGTTCATAATCAGGCAAACCAGTCAACAGAAGGAATGAGAATAGATGTATCGCCGGTAAATAAAACGGTTTATGAGCTTGCGCAGTATGTTGCAATAACATTTATTCAGATAGTCATCCTTCTCTTAGCGCTTACTTACTATATGTACGGACTTAAGATCCGTTTCGGCGGAGATATCGGAATGATCTACCTTACAACAGCGGCCTCATCGGTGCTGGGTACATCACTTGGATTTATGATCGGCCATATAGGAACCGCAAAGGAAGATTTCAAGAGTATGATCCTGCTGGTGATCACCATCGGTGGTGGTTTCATGTCAGGTCTTATGTATCCGGATATGAAGGCACTTATAGAAGAGAAATTCCCGATCTTTAACAGGATCAATCCGTCAGCGGTACTTACCGATGCATTTCTCTCACTGAACCTTTACGGTGTGGGAGCAAGATATTACAGATCAATGGCATATGTGGGAATTCTGACAGCCGTATTTATGATAGTTGGAATCGCATTTTCAAGGAGGAAGCAGTATGCAAGTTTATAAGTCATTTTTCAAAGTACTCAGGCATTATAAGCTGAGCTTCGTAATATATACTGCAATAACACTCGTAATGTTGATTGCACTGGTAATGTCGAATTCTTCGGATTCTAAGGAAGTAACTCTGAGCAAATATCCGATCGTAGTTGTAGATAACGATCATTCAGAGGTTTCTGAAATGCTGTATGCATATCTGGACAGCGCACATTATGTAGAAAAGAAAGAACTTACAGAGGACCAGATAAAGGACCTCATGTATTACTGGCATATAGCTGAGTATATAGAAATACCTGATGGTTTTGGTGAGAACTTTAAAGAGCTCATAGATAATAAGGATGCGGTTGATGCAGGATCTCTTCTGAAATGCGTATATGACGAATCCCTCCCAAGAGGAATCTTCATAAATATGCAGATTAACGAATACCTGAATGGTATCAGAGGATATATGAGTTCGGGATTTAGTATTAATGAAGCAGATGAGAGGACCAGAGCTTCCCTTGACAGTACACAGTATGTTGAAATGCTCCAGAAGGAAGTTCAGCCTGCAAGGAAGTCATATACAGCATTCCTGTTCCTTCCTTACGGAATTCTTTCAATCATCTTCTCACAGCTGCTTCCTGTAATAACAAGCTTTAACGGCAAGGAGAAGAAGAACAGAACAGCGATATCGTCAACAAGCATGATCAATAGAAATGTAGCCCTTGTTGCGGGAACGATTACAATATCCCTGTTGGTGGTAGCACTTCTGGTCACTGTTGCTACATTTTCCGAAGGAACAAAATATCTGTTTACGAAAATGTGGTGGATGTCTGTACTTAATGCATTTGTTTACATGGTAACAGTAACTATGATGCTTTCAATGATCTCAAGTCTTCCTATAGGATTAAACCAGAAGGGATCGGCGAATACATCAGCGTTCATAACAAATATCATCGGACTTGCATTCAGTTTCCTGGGCGGAACCTTTGTAGGACTCGAGATAATGGGAGACGGCGTTGCGAAGATCGGACGGTTCATTCCGAACTATTGGTACTCCATCGCAACAAAGCGTATCTGGTATGAAGGCGCAGGCCTCACAGATCTATTCGATTGCTTCGGCCTTCAGCTGGTATTCGGAATCACCTGCCTTGCAATAGGACTTGCGTTTACAAGATTTTATAAAGATACATCTCGAAACTGAGACAGGGGGACGGAGGTTGGATAGTCAAAATGGCACTCGGGGACGGGGGTCGCGTATTCAAAATGAATACGTAACCC
>CACZHN010000013.1 GCA_902780985.1 uncultured Lachnospiraceae bacterium
AAGTTATCAAAATTTTTATAAAAAAATACACCGCGGCACATTTCCGCGGTGCATAAACCTCTAATATGTTCTTTTAAAGTTTCGAACATCTTCTTCAAAACCGTCGAGAATCTTCCTGTACTCGGCCATGTCTTCGGGCTTCATAGCCCCGTCCATGTCCCTGAGATCCAGCAGCTGTCTCAGCTTCTTTATATTCTCGACCGCATTGTCCTTATAGTTATTACTCAGGTCAACACGGATCTGGCTGATAATCTCCTCCAGCTCCCTGTCCTTCTTTTTGCCAAACCCAAACATATCCATACCCCCTCACTGAAATTTACGAAGAGCAGTTATTCGTTCTCCTGTGAGATTACGATCTTACCGTCTACCAGCTCGATCTTAACACGGCTGGTATCGATACCTGCCTGTTCTCTGAGCTCAGGAGACAGTCTGAGACGTCCTGCCTTATCCAGGACAACAAACTCCTCATGTGTCTCGTCAGCGTCATGAGCCCCCTCTTCAGAAGCTTCATCACCTTCAGCGAAGCCTTCACGTGCC
The DNA here is from genome assembly GCA_902780985.1 of uncultured Lachnospiraceae bacterium. Next base: position 538 of record CACZHN010000013.1, read on the forward strand.
AGCTCCTCAACGCTTCGATCAGCCATCTCATCGATTCTCTTCTTGTAAGACTCCTTGATGACTCTCTCGCTGCTTATCTTTCCGTCGGCGATCATAACAACACGGTCAACCTTATTGGCCAGACTGATATCGTGTGTAACTATGATTACGGTTACGCCCTTCTCTCTGTTCAGCTTACGGAAAAGATCCTGGATCATGCTTGATGTCTTGGAATCAACCGCTCCCGTAGGCTCATCCGCCAGAAGAATATCCGGATCATTCATCAGCGAAAGCGCGATAGCAACTCTCTGCTGCTCACCACCGGAAAGCATCTTGGGATAGGAATTGGCTCTGTGCTCAAGTCCTACCTGTCTCAGCATTTCCATAGCCTTCTCGCGCTTCTGTTTCTTCGACATCTTAGCAAACATCAGAGGCATCTCGACGTTCTGTACAGCCGTAAGATAAGGAAGCAGGTTCTCGGCACTCTTCTGCCATATGAAACCGACTCTCTTCTCACGATAGTCCATCATCTCTCTTTCGGTAAGTTCCGAAAGACTTGTTCCGTCAAATGTAATCTTGCCCGCGCTCTGTCTCTCAAGGCCTCCGATAATATTCAGAAGCGTAGACTTACCGCTTCCGGATTTACCTATGATAGCCATAAGTTCGCCTCTCTTGATAGTGAGGTCGAGACCCTGAAGAGCCATAACCTCCAGATCCTCCGTTTTATAGATCTTTACAAGGCTGTCGCATTCGATCAACACGTTATCCGTTTGTTCGCCGCTCTCTTCGTCTATTGTCTTTATTTCTTCATCTACCATATTAATCCTCGTTTTCCGATCTGTCCATCTTCGATTTCAAAAACCACGTCTCCCAGTTCCATAAGACCCGGGTCATGTGTTGTCATTACTACTGTGATGTTTTCATTTTCAGCCAGGTTCTTGAACAGCTGAGTAACCGTAAGTCCGGCAGCCGTATCAAGAGCTCCGGTAGGCTCATCCGCGAAAATGATCTCCGGTCTGTGAGCCATGGCTCTGGCGATGGCAACTCTCTGCTGCTCACCACCGGACAGCTGTGCCGGCATATGCTTCATTCTCTGATCCAGTCCTACGGACGCAAGAGACTCGACAATTCTTTCATGTCTGTTACCCTTATATCCCGCCGTTCTGAGGCCGAAGTCAACATTTTCATACGCCGTCATGATAGGCACCAACGCAACCGACTGGAATACAAAGCCCATATGGTTTCTTCTCAGTTTATCTCTTGCATTGTCGGAGAGTCTGGAATATACATTTTCCTCTTCCTCTCCGTCATAATTTACAGTCTTAAGAACAACCTCTCCCTCAGTCGCTGTATCCAGCGCACTGATGATGTTAAGAAGTGTTGTCTTTCCGGAACCCGAACGTCCCTTAATGATGATAAGTTTTCCCTTCGGGATTTCTATATTAATATTGTTCAGGACGGTGATCTCGTCCCCGGAACCAACCGGGAACCTTCTCACCAATCCGCTTGTACGCAGTATTATATCACTCATACTTTAATCTTCTCCGAGTTTAAGTGCTTCTGTTATCTTCAGACCCTTAATGATTCTTCTTATGATCATGAAGCATACTATAATTGCCACACCGATGATCACTCCCAGTCGGATCATATCCATTCCGGAAATGTATGTCATCAGCTTGATAGGATGCTTCTCCGGAAGGTAAACCACCGCAAAGATCCTTGCAAAAAGTATCGTTGCCAGCGTTCCCGCTCCCGCTCCGGCAAGAACCGGTGACAGTGACATGAACATCTGTTCAAGGGAAAGCATCTTGTTGATCTCACCCATGGATATACCCATAGCTCTGTATATACCGAACATCAGTTCTCTGTCTCTGATGGATGTTATCCAGTGGATCAGATAACCGATGACGCAAAGGAGCAGCGCTATCAGGAAGTCCAATGTGAAAAGACCGTTGGTGATCTTTATAAGTGACTCCGACTTCATTTCATCAACTTTTTCTTTAATACTTGTAATACTTCTGAAGGTTCTCGGAGTATTGGCTGTCTTTTCCTTAAGATAACTCTCGATCTCATCAGCCGTGTGATCCGTCTTAACCCATACCTTGTAAGGTCTCTTGTCGAATACATTTATAACGGTTGATAAGTTTGCTACGATAAGGAATTTCTCCTGCTCTACCAGCTTGTTCTGATCGTTATAGTAATAATTATATGCCTCGTAAGCCGGGAAAGCTGTCATGATACCCGTAATAGTTCCCGTAGCCTGTGCCGATTCCAGATCAGGCTCAACCGGTGAGTATCTTGCATAGGTGATCTTATCACCTACTTTAAGATTGTATTTTTTTGCAAGGTTATCGGAAATGATGACACCCTTGGTATTCTGTGACAGATCGTTCAGATAATGATACCAGTGCTTATCGTTAAGTCCGTCCTGAAGTTTTCCCGTCAATCCCATTTCTTTGGTATCAACACCGATAACAACGCCTATTTCCGATTCTTTGTTGTTGAGGTAGATCTTCGCATTATTATCTATCTGAACTCTGGCTACGGACTCGGCCATACCGTCTTTCAAAAGATCGCTGTAAATTCCGAAGTCCGGCTCATAAGCTTTCCACTTGATAGGTGAATCCTGTGAAAGCTGTCTGATCTCCCATCTCTCATCTACAACAACATCCGTACCTACATTGTAACTGATTCTCGCTTCCTGGTTTGCATTGATGGTTCGTGCCATGTTTGCATCGAAGATACTCATGGCAATAGTAAGAACCAGGAATACCGATATTGTTCCCGCGCCTCTTCTCGTTCTGATGATCTGTGTAAATGAGGCATATACCGCAGGACTGAACTTATTCTGTCCGACCTTGAAGATAAATCTCTCAAGGTAAGATACCAGTCTGAGGATAAGAAGTCCGCAGGATATAAGGAACAGTGTGGAATCAAGGAATATCATCGGATCGATTCCGGAACCGCTTACTACCGTAAGTCTGAGAGAATCCTGCTGCTTATAATATCCGTAAAGAAGATATATCGAAATGCCCAGGAGGATGATATCGATAAAGTACTTCTCCCAGAAAGGAGTTCCGCTCAGATGTCTCTTACTCTTGTTTTCAACTACAGTATTCTTTGATCTCGGAATAACCGGGAATAACATGATAAGGGCTGATACACCTGCCGCAATAAATGAGATGATGATCATCTCGATATTCATGTTATAGCCTCTTGTTACGGTTGTTGAAAACTCTAGGAAACCTGTCGTTGATGCCGTAATCTTTCCGGTAAGATATCCGAGGAAAAGTCCCGGTGCCACAGATGCCAGTGCTATCAGGAAGGACTGCACCGTATAAATGAGGATTATCTTTCCTCTTGTTACACCTCTTGAGTGAAGCATGGCAATCTCGCCCTGCTCCGAATCTATGATCCTGACCGCGATCATTCCTATGAATATGATAACCAGCATGAGCAACGGTACCGATATTGCATAGAGAACAGCTTTTACAGACACGCATTTTCTGAGTGCTGCTGTAAGAAGTCCGGTTACAGGCTCGGAAAGCTCTCCGTCACGGCTCTTAAACTGCTTGAGGTAACTCTCGATCTGCTCCGCATTTGTGGAATCGATCTTTCTGTAATCATATAATCTGAATGTGTCGTAGTATACATACTTACTGTTATTTGCCTTGGCAAACTTATTTATCGTATCTTCCTGAACAAATAACACAAGGTTCAGTTTGTTGATGCTCTTATGCCAGAAGTAATCATCGTATTTACCGTCATCAATGACGCCTTCGATATGGAATACTATAGAAAGATTTTCATCTCCCACATCATTGAATGTTACTTCTTCGCCGAGTGCCAAATCATAAGCTTCCAGTGTATAACGGGTTACGAGGCAAGGATAATGATTTTCCGGATATTCCTTTCCCGAATTGAATCCGTCACCTGTGAGAACCTTAAAATGCTCTCCTGTCATATTGGTGCCGTCATCAATAAATCCTACATCAAAGTATCCGCCACGAGGCTTATACTTAAAGTCACCCATTTTACCCTTAACGCAGATATATCTTTCGGTATTTATTTCCGGAAGCTGCAGGTATTTATCCCAGGAGGCCTCGAAGCTGCCGATATCTTTTCTGACAATCTCCATCGGCTCGCCCTGTCCTGCCGTTTCCTCGAGATCTACCCTGCTTTCTCTGTGAAGAAAGCAAGGGAATGTTTCTTTATCTTCATAATAGTCTGTAAATTCACTCTGTATAAGTCTTTCGATAGAACCACGCCTAAGCAGCATGATTACACTGCAGACAGCTATCATGGATATGACTCCGACAACAAGTGCTATATACAGCCTGTATTTATTCTTTATTTTTGTAAAAATAAATCTAAGCACGTCTTTTAGTTCCCCTCAATCGCTATCTTATCGCCTTCGGAAAGTCCTGAAAGCACCATCTTGTTTTCGGTTATAACCTTTGTCTCGTAAAGCTCCACATACTGCTTTACCAGACCTTCATCGGTAATCTTCCAAACAAAGTATTTGTTGCCCTTTCCTGCAGCCTCGTTGGCCTGATCCCTCTCCGAGTACAGCCCCTTGACCGGTACCACTATAGCACCGTGGATTTCTTTACCCCTGAACTGTGCAATCGGTGTCACCGATTTATCTTCCGGTGACTCCGGGATCATGTCATATACGGAATCGTCTTCCATTTCTACAAAGAACATCATGTCACTCGCATCCGTATATGCTTTGGAATTGGTAATCTGCGGCGATCCGTTTCTTGTAAAAAGATTCACGGAGCTCGGACTTCCGTTCTTACCTACACACTTTCCGTAATAAGTCTGGCCGCCTATAAGTATTTCAACAGTCTGCCCTATCTTTGCAGCCTCGTTTTCAGGCTTTGAAGGATCCGACTGCTGCATAAGAGATACTCTCAGCAGCTTCTTTCCTTCACACATAACAGTAAAAAGATACTGTCCGTTTTCAACACTTGTATTGGTTGCAAGACTTGTCTTTCCCGACTTTCCGGAATGTGTTGCGGTATAGGAAACATCCACTCCCGCTCCTGCTTCCGTAAGTTCTTTGAGATTTTCGTTCAGCTCTGCATTTTCGGTATCATATCTCTTCTTCTCTATGGTCCTGCTGACTGATATGATATCAAGATCCGCTTCACAGATTTCTTTAACATACTTGCTGTCTCTTAATGCATCTGTATATGCCTTCTGTGCTGCCTCATATTCCGCAAGTGCCTTTTCAAATCTTGCTTCTTTAATAGGATTAACTTCTTCTTCGATCTCGCCCTGTTCTCCCGGCTCAACCTTTGAACCTTCTTCCTTCTTTTCCTCTTTGTTCTCTTCTTTGTTTTCTTCTTTGTTTTCTTCTTTGTTTTCTTCTTTCTTCTCTCCCTCAGGCTGAAGCTGTTCTCCGCCTGTCGGATTCTCTTCATCAAACATTACCTGAAGCTCCGGCGCCTGATCTTCGGCACCCTGGTCCTCGGTATTCTGCTCTCCCTCGCCATGAGGAATTACAGGATCGTTATTCTGTTCCGGTAGATTCGGCTGTTCATTATTCTGTCCGTCGTTCTCCGGTTCCGGAGTATTCGGCTGTTCCGGAGTAACAGGATCCGTTTTGATCGGTTCCTGTTTGTTAGGTTCCTGATTAACCGGCTGTTCTGGAACAATCTTTTCCGGTTCTGTCGGATTCTGCTCCGGCTGTTCCGGCTCTTCGGCTTCCGTAAACTCGTATTTGATCATGAACTCTTCTATCTCAGCATCGGTAAAGCCGTTCTCTTTCAGCATTTCAACAAGGAATACCATATCCGGTTCAGGAGGAAGTTCCATATCCGGAATACCCTTGATGGCTTCCTCATCACCCTGCTGTCTTTCATTCAGCTCTTTAACCGTATCGTTATACATTTTTGTATTATCTGCTATCTGATTCTTAAGATTGGCTATATCACCGGCCTGAGAATCTGTTTCTATTCTGATAAGTTCCTGTCCGGCGCCTACATCGGAAGCACCTACAAAAGCCAGATTTCTTATCATACCCTTGCATCCCGACAGATAGATATCAGGATCGGTGTATGCTCTTTTAACGGTCTCGGTCTCAAATACTTCCTGATAATCTCCGTGAGTGATCACATGTTCGGTGTAGTTTGCCGGCATAGCGGCTCCGTTCTCATAGAATACAAGTTCTCCTACTTCAACACCCGACTTTATCTCATAATGAAGATTATCGGTTGCACCGATCTCAACCTTTCTTCTTTCTCTTCCGGTTTCGGTTTTTACATATACATAGTTTTCATCGTTGTCCAGGAATACCGAATCCTTTCCGACGATCATAACATTTGTAACACTTCTTTTCTGGAAATACAGAGGGATTGTCGATCCGATAGGAGCTTTTACTCCTCCGAGATTAAACTTGATCGGCGGATACATGATCATCGTATCCGCATATCCCAATTCCTTAGGATTGCACTCGTATTCTGTAAGCGGAATCTTCTCTCCGTTCTGGATAGTGTACTTTTCTTCGCAGTTCCTGTAGTTGTACTTATTGTACGCAAGATCCGGAACCTCGATGGCAAGATCGTCATAGTCTGCGATGATTGCTATATTCTCACTTGCATCAGCTGTATTGGTAGCCGAAAAATCCTTTATAAATGTTACATATCCGCTGTGCGGTGCCGTAAACACAAGCTTTGCTTTTTCGTCTCCCGCTTCCAGGATTGAATTGTTGACACTCTTTATCTGATTATCAAATGACGCAAGTCTGTAGCGTCTGTTTTCTCTTTCGATAAGAATCTGCTTTGCATATTCGGCAGCCTCTTCTTCATAGCCGACCTCTTCACAAGCCTTCTTCTTATATTCCATTATCTCCTCATTCTTTTTGGATATAGTCTCCGTTGAAGATCTTTCCGCTCTGAGAAGTGAGAGTGTATTATTCAGACTTGTTATCTGTCTGTCGACTGCAAGAGTATTACCGGTAGCGATCACATCGCCTTCGTTTACATAGTCTCCCATGCGTACATTTATATCGGCAATCTGGAACATCTTTTCGGAAAATACCGGATATTCTTTAGGTACTACTATTCCGTTCAGAATATATATATCTCCGACACTTCCTATTTCCACCGGTCTGTAAGCCTCGGCGGCTGCCAGAGGATTCATAAGTTCCGGTATCGGCTCGGCAGCTTTTTTTCCGCATCCCGATAAAGATGACAGGATAAGGCTTGCTGCGAGTATTGCCGCAATTTTTGTATTTTTTCTTTTGTTATTGAACCTGAACAATTTCACCGCCGTTCAGCCCCTCCTTAATAATAATATCAGTATCGACTTTGTCTCCGGTCTTAACTTCCTGTACATTATAAAATCCGTCTTCACCTTTGACATATACATACTTCTTATCATCTTTTTCCGCTATCGCATATTTATTGACATATACAACATCCTTGAGTTCCGGAAGTTCAAATGAAAGAAGCATAACCTTTTCAAGCAGCTGTCCCGGAGCTCTGTTCGGTTTAAAGTACACCTTATTTGAATCACCGCCTTCGGGAGTTTCAACAACCTCTACCTCGCATGTACTGGTTCCGCTTTTAGCCGTATACTTCTGTCCCGGAGTAAAACTACATATATCGTTCTGGTCCATAATGTAATATCCGCTGTCCGAAACCACACTTACTATATCCTTATCCGGAACCACATATCCGTTTATTACGATAGTATTTACGTAACTTACGATACCGCCTTCGGTGGCCACGAGGTTCATCTTTCCGTATGCCGTTTTTATATCGGAAATGTAAAGATTAGCCGCATTTATATCTCTGTTCAGCTTGGCTATCTCTTCCGAATAATCCTGCTCCGGATCGATATAGTGAAGTTTCTGAAGATGCTCTATCTGCAGATTGCATGATGCAATCTTTTCTTCGTTTGCTTTTATCTTTTCATCAAGAACTTTCGAGTGAAACGATACAAGAACATCTCCCGCATTTACGTAATCACCAAGCTTAACGTTGACCTTATCCACTTCAAGCTTGTAGTTATTCATCAACTCGTCATACTGCGCCTGAGTAAATCTGTATGAGACCTTATTATAATCAAGCAGATCCAGCTTTGATTCGAAGAAAGGAATAATGTTTCCTCTTTTCACCTCCACAGTCTCTCTTTCCGCAGATTCATACACCGGTTCTACCGGTGCTACCAGTGCGTCTTCTTTGTCGGAACCGCAACCCGAAAGTGCCGACATCATAAGGGCTGACGCACATATGATATAAAATTTTTTTATGGTTTGTTTCCTCATTTTAATAGCTCCTGCTATCCCAAATTTCTATCCTTTCGTAGTATGCCACCGAAATGCATCATAATTGTATCAAAAAACATCATTTCTTAAAAAAATCTGAAGAAAATGGCAGGTACCGAAGTACCTGCCATCATAAAATCTTATTAAAATATTAATACACCTGTCATACATCGTATGTATGCCTGTCAAGAACCCACTCGAATTCCTTTACCGGCAGTGGTTTGTCATACAGGAATCCCTGTGCGTACTGGCATCCGGCTTCCCTCAGGAACTTAACCTGTTCAACAGTCTCTATACCTTCAACAACGCAGTCAAGTCCGACTTCCTTGGTCATCTCTATAACGTGTTTGAAAAGTATACTGGTCCTTGCTCCCATGCTTGCCACATCGGTAGGCACGAAACACTTATCGACCTTCAGTGTAGTCCACGGAATCTCTCTGATGAGATTAAGGGATGAATAACCGATTCCGAAATCGTCGATTGCCGTTGCTATTCCGGCTTCACCCAATTCGTGAACTATCCTCTTCAGATCGGTGAAGTTAACATCCGTCGTAGTCTCTGTCAGTTCGACCTCTATATATTTATGCGGAACATTATACTTATCAATGATATTGAGCAGATGCTGAAGAAGATGTTCATCTACCAGATGTCTTCTGGAAAGATTGACCGAAACTCTTACAACCTGTCTGCCTTCATCCAGCCATCTTCTGATATCTCTGCAGGTATGTTCCAGCATGTAGAAATCCAGAGTACATATATCCAGACTCTGCTCCAGGATCGGAATGAACATTCCCGGAGGGACCAGCTTACCGTCTTTCATCCATCTGCAAAGCGCTTCGGCTCCCGAAAGCTCGCCCTTTACAATATCAACCTTCGGCTGATAGTAAACAACAAACTCTTCCGCTTTTACGGCTTCCGGAAAACTCTTCTGAAGGGCGTTTATCCTCTCGCGGCCTTCTTCGATACTGCTGTCGTAATATACGATATCCCTGTTCTCGCTGTGCTTTGCTATCTGTGCGGTAGCCATTGTCATATCCATAAGTGCGGATTCGGTTTTTGCCGTGAATCCTTCGCGCACTACCACAATACCGGCTGTACTTCTGACAACCACCGTCTTGTCGGATGAGTTATCGTCAAATCTGACTTCCCGGCCGTTAAGCCTGTTGACCACTTCATCCAGATGATTCTTCGGAGTTATCATAATGAAGTTATCTCCACCCATGCGGCACACAACTCCGGCGGCTCCGGCAGCTTCCTCGATAGACCTGATATAATTCTTCATGGCCACGTCACCGGCTTCTCGACCTATCTGATCGTTGACCAGTGCAAAACGCTTAAGGTTGAACTGTATACATGCCTTGTTTTCTATATTGCCTGATCTGATAAACTCATTCAGCTTCTTTACGAAGAATCTGACGTTCTTGTATCCGTGCTCATCATTGAAGGCATACATTTCCGCCAGCTTGATAAGTCTGGATCTGCCGTTGAAGATAAAGAGCACATTCAGCATGAGCTCTATTCTGCTTCTGTCGACCTCATTCCACTCGGCTACATTTCTGTTTCTGTAAGCAAGATATACAACCCTTGAATTATCTTCTGTATTTTTTACAACTTCTATCTCTGCTTTATCCAGAGCCTCACCGTCGTTATACGGCATGAAACGCTTTGCTCTGGCACGATTTACAAAGTCTTTTCCTTCGGAAAACTTTACCTCGACCTTCGATACTCCCATAAGATTGCAGAGATTTTTCATTGCATCCGTGATATCCTCGTTGATTGAGTCTCTGATGCCGTTCATCTTTGTGAGAAACTCCTCACTTGCAACCGCATACTCTAATTGATTCATCTTGTCCCCACCTTTTGAATCACTTATTTGGCATTCCCCAATACCTATTTAATTTTAACATAATTAAGGTAAAGATACAATTGAGATGCAATTATGATATATGATAAAATAGGTATCGACTTCAAAGACGATTCGGAGGATACCCATATGCTTAAAGTACTTGTAGTAGAAGACGAACGACCGATATCAAATCTTATATGTCTTAACCTAAAAAAAGCGGGTTATGACTGCACCGCTCTCTACGACGGAAAGTCGGCGGCAGATATATTGATTGACCATACATTTGACCTTATTCTCCTGGATATCATGCTTCCGGAGATCAACGGATACGAACTTATGGAATATATACGTCCGATGGGTATTCCCGTTATATTTATCACCGCAAAGGCATCCCTTGATGACAGGATGCGCGGTCTTACTTCCGGCGCCGAGGATTATCTGGTAAAGCCTTTCGAGATTGTCGAACTGCTGGCCAGGATCAATATCGTAATGCGCCGCTATAACAAAGCCGATTCAAAACTGCATTACAAGAACATCGAAGCCGATGTGGACAACAGGACCGTACTGCTGGACGGAAACCCGGTAGTCCTTACTCCGAAGGAATTCGACCTTCTGGTAATGTTCATCAGAAATATAAACATCACCCTCTACCGAGACAGACTCTACGAGAGCATCTGGGAAACAGACTGGATGGGTGATACAAGAACACTCGACCTCCACGTTCAGAGACTCCGCCGCAAGCTGGGTCTGAAGGACAGCCTGAAATCCGTTTACAACACGGGCTACAGACTGATCGAGTGATCGCATATCTAAATCAATAACAGCATTGGAAACAGAACATGAAATTTCGATACAAGGTTATCATCATTAATATCATACTTCTCTCGCTTACTCTGGGAATAGTAGGCTATATTTTGATGGAGAGAAGCTATAACCTCGCCATCAATACGGAGATCAAATCCGCGGTTACCGAGAACAATCTGGTCCAGTCTTCCATCGAGTATTCGCTTCTCGATGTCATAAACCGAAAGCAGGTCATGTCCACCAGTCTCACCACCATCGGTGACCAGGTATTCAGCGGCATGGTTTCCGGCGAAGAAGCCCTCCTGATAAGATACGAAAATAAATATATCTATGTCAGCGACGGTGCCTTCGATGATAAACACAATCCTACATCTCCCGAGAAAGCCATTCCCGAAGAACTTTTCAGTTTCTCGGATGATACCCGTAAAAATTATCTGATCAAGGAAGAAGGCGGAAAAGTATATCTGTATGTTACTTCCTTCAGTGCAATCAACGAAAAAACTCTTAACATCGTTACCCGAAGAAACATCACCGAACTTAAGTCTCTTCTGGATAACAGTATAAGGGACTACCGCCGTATTACCGTGATCATTCTTGCAGCTTCGGCGTTGCTGCTCTATGTATTCAGTCGTCTTCTTACAAGGCCTCTGGAAAAACTCAGCGACACCACCGATTCATTTGCCGAAGGCGATTATTCCGTAAGATCCAACATAAAAACCGGTGACGAGGTCGGACATCTTTCCAACCGATTCAATTCCATGGCAGACTCCGTTGAGTCCCGTGTGGAAGAACTGAACGACATGATACACCGCAGAGAGCAGTTCGTTGCGGACTTTACTCACGAGATAAAAACTCCTATGACAAGTATCATCGGATATGCGGATACACTGAGATCCCTTGACCTTTCCAGAGAGGAACAGCAGGACGCCCTGAACTACATCTTCTCGGAAGGAAAGCGACTTGAATCCATGTCCATGAAGCTTTTCGATCTTCTCTATCTGAAGGATCATCCGATCGATATCAGACAGATAAAGGCAAATGTACTGGCCAACAGCATCATCACCAGTATCACTCCTCTTCTGGAGAAATCCGGTATAAAGCTTGAGACATCTTTCGACTCCGGAATCATAATGGGTGATCCGGAACTGCTTAAGACCGTATTCATCAACCTTATAGACAATGCACGTAAAGCTTCAAAGCCGGGAGATACTATTGAGTTCACCGGAAAATCCGTTGACGGCATGTATGAGTTTAATGTAAGGGATCACGGTATAGGAATATCCGAAGAGAATCAGAAGAAGATCTTTGATGAGTTCTTCATGGTAGATAAATCAAGAACCCGTGCAGCCGGCGGTGCCGGACTGGGTATGTCACTTGTATCCATCATTCTTAAAAGACATGATGCGGTTCTCGATCTGGCAAGTACGCCGGGTGAAGGAACCTCCATCACAGTAAAGCTTAAAGCTGAAGAAGAATACGAATAGAGATGAGATCATGAAAAAGATAAAAGGCGAAAAAAGAAAAATACGTATATCCGGTATCATAATATCCGTCCTGCTTCTGGCCGTTACAAGTGCCATGATAGCAGGTGCTCTTATTGTGCCCGGACGCATTCTCGCTTCTGACGTTTCCGCAAGAGAAGGAGTTGTAACCCCTGTACCTACAGACTACTACTCCGGCCCTTCCGAAGCCATAGTTAAAAACGCTTCCCGTCAGCTGACGGAAGGTCAGTGTCTCAGTCTCATATACGGAACCTGGGACAGTATCGTATCTCCGGCTCAGCCAAGCGAGTGCAATTTTTCCGAGTACGAAATTGCGACAACTTACGATTACTCTATTAGTTCGTATTATCAGAAATGGTATTCATGGTCAGCTACGCCTTATAAAGCCGTAGACACCACATTCAAAACTTATGCCGCCATATTCTGGAAGGTAACCTTCACAAAATACGACGGCACTGAAGTAAAAGAGTATTATATTACAGAAGGTGGTACACACCTTGATCCAAACGCCATAGATTATGATTTTAACTAAAAGTCCTCCGGATCGGTTATCCTGTCGGCGCTTATAAAGCTTCCGTCTATGGCATTTATATAAACCACTATCTTTGCATTTCCGTTATTGTATCCCATGAATGCCCAGGCCGGAACAAATGCCATTTCCTCAGGAGCATTCTGAGACGAAACAATCACATATGTAAGATGCATCTCATTAAATGCCATCTTTGTTACTCCGTAATCACCGAGCATTACATTCTGCTTAACGCCCTCTTCAAAGCTTTCCATAACACTGTCGAACTTCAGCAGTTCGCTGTCCGGTGACAGTTCTTCATCAAAATAATATTTCCAGTAATAATCGAATCCTATAACACCTCTGTCGGTCAGCCTTACTTCGCCGTTGTTCATCTGATAACCGTCCATATTCCATGGATCTCTTCCGTAATACGGTTCCAGTCCGGCGATAGTACTGTCAAGTCCTATCAGATAACCGTTTCTTACTGCTGTACTGTAATTGATCTTCGGATAAGTATTTTCTTCACTGAAAACCAGTTCCGACATTCCGGCAGAAGCATCTATACCGCTTCGTTCCAGATCTATACCATCAAGCTTATTACTTGCAGAATAAAGCTTTACCACACCTGAAGGCATGGTGACTCCCAGCATTTCATCCAGAAAGCTTTCCGTTTCCATGAGCAGCACATCCTCCGAAGCTGTGCAGGTGTTAGGACTATCAGCCATCTGCTTACCGATATCGTATTCCTCAATATTCTCCGACGTGATTATGATAGGATTTCCCTCTTCATCAACTCCCATATTGGTATTAATACCCTCTATATAGGTTCCGTCCGTTGTCCAAAGACCACCGGTGATGCTTGAAAAGATCGGATCATATACATTCATATATCGGAGCGATGAATTTCCCAGAAATTCACCCGGGTTTACAGGTTCCAGCGATAGAAACGCAGAACTCATATCAGGATAATAATTTACCTCCAGTAAAAAATCCGTTCCCTTATATTTTCCCAGATAGGTATGATATTGCTCCCCCTCAGAGCCTGCTGATTCTTCAAGGGATTCCTCGGATGGTCCTTCTATGGTACCTACCAGTTTATCGCCCTCATATACATTTACAGTTTCACCCTGCATAAGCCTATCTATCTCTTCATCCGTAAGTTCCGGCATAGTAAGTCTCAGCTGTTCTTTATCGGTAGCTTTTCTGGCTGTATCACCGAAGAATTTTTTCACGATAGCTTCCTCATCCAAAAGCCCCGGTGTCATCTTACGAACCTTATAAGTCGGTAGCTTTCCCACTTCCGGAAGCGGGGCATCAATATGAACCGATACTTCGTTTCCGCTTACATCAAAGCTTCCCACGTATTCCAGCTTATTTACTCCAAGACATCTTGCTATCTCGGAACTGTCTTCAGTAATGCTGTTGTCCACGGAAGTCTGCGATTCCGTTACCGAAGTTCCCTCCGGCAAATTCCCGTAATCTCCCACACTATCGGGACTGCCTTTTCCGCAGCCGCCCAGAGAAGCGAACATAGCAGCCGCAAGTACAATACTTATAGCTTTCTTCACTATCCTCCTCCTTAATACAACTCCATCCTAACCGATTACTGTTACCTATTTCCCCTCTCATAAACCACACTGCCGTCTATGGCATTCAGATAAAGGGTATAAATCTGATAATTCGGCCCGTATCCCGTAAAATCCCATACAGGAATTATCGAATACTCTTCAGGATCATCCACGGATTTTACCGCTGCATAGCATATCCCCATATCTGTAAAACTGATACTTTTGAGCATCATATTCGATAATTCATCACTTTCGGTTATGGCTTTTTTAAGGCTTGCCATCAGATTATCAAATTCCAGAAAATCCGTTGAAACCGTCAATATATCCGTAGTAAGGTATTTCCAGGAATAAGAAAATCCCACTATTCCTTCGCTGGATATATCCACATATCCGTGACTGCTGTCAGAGCCGAATTCCCGCTCAATATCCCTGACATAAATACCCTCAAGCAGTACGCGGTATCCATCTCTTACCGAAATATTATAGTCTATATTAGGAAAATTATTATGGGCTGAATACACCAGTTCTACTCTGGCATTTTCCTTCTCCTCTTCACTTTTTTCCTTAACATGAACGAACTCATCTTCCGAATCCTCATATAATTCCGTACTGTAGTATGCATCACTTGCTGCGGCTGTAGTCATGCCTCCTGCGTCGCTTAATCCCAGATCGTCTTCCAGAAACACTGCCGCTCTTTCTTCAAGATTTTCATTTGTCAGATCTTTGCACTTATTCGGACTGTCGGCCATATTCCGGGCTATATCGAGTTCATACCCGTTAGTACTATCCACCACGAACAGCTCACCGTCTTCCTGAATGTATCCCACATGTTTATTTTGCATGATAAAATTTCCTACAGAAAATGTATTTCCTGCCGGAAGGCTGAAATATGCCGGATCGTATGGTGTTACATAGCTGAGAGTTGCGTCCCCGCACATTTCTCCCGGATTCTTCGGAAACATTTTCATCTCGGCTCTTTCGGTTTCTTCATCGTAGGTTACCACCAGATAATACTCATGTCCCTCATATGTTCCCTCGTAGGAGTATGAAATCTTATTCTCGGTACTTTCCTCAGCAAAGGCGTATTCTTTAAATTTTTCAGGCATTTCCTCCTCAGAATATCCCATCGCATTCTGATCATATCCCGGATCCCATACTACGCGGTTTTCTGTAGATTTCGGTGTTTCATCCAACTGCACCGCCGTATCACCGAAAAGATTCTTTGCATATCTTTCCGCATCCAGATTTGCGGCATTTACTTTTTTCGCACTAAGTACCGGATATATCTCACTGAGCTCAAGATATGAATGCATCTTCTCGCCCGAAATATTTATCGATATATTTGTACTTCCGTTTGTGAAATCATCCTTATACGTCTTTGCTTCCGCATCTATGGCTATATCAGACTTGTTGCTTTCTATTTCTTTGGCTAATTCAGGATCGATTTCCTCATCTGACATTCCGCTCCCGGTAATAACCTCTCCGTTACCGTAATCATCTATTTTATCTTCACCGCCGCATCCGGCAAGTGACATTATCATAGCAGCAGAAAGAATTATTCCCGTAATCTTTCTCATCACTTTGTCTCCTCCATAACAAGACTTCCGTCAATGGCATTTATATATGCCGTATATGCATAACTACCGTCGTTGTTGTATCCGTCAAATACCCAGGAAGGAATAAATCCATACTCATCGGAATTATCCGACGACTGTACGGCTACATATTCCATACGAAAATCACTAAACTTAAGATTGCTTGTACGAGTATTTGCTATTTCCGTGCTGTCCGAGATTGCTTTTTCGAACCCCTGCATAAGGTTCTCAAAATCCAGAAGAGATGTATCATCGGAAATAACTTCTGTATTTCCGTATTTCCAGATATAATCAAATCCCACTATCCCTTTACTTGATATGTCTACATATCCTTCACAAAGGCTTGCGCCGAAACCATTCGTATCCTCATCCTTAAAGAATATTCCCTGTACTTTGACGCGGTATCCGTCTCTGACAGATGTATTGTAATCTATCTCCGGGAAGTTATTATGTGTTGAAAAAACAAGCTCTATATTATTCGCTTTATCATCTTTTTCCGACTCGTTTTCCTCCGATAACTCTTCATCGGACTTATCATCCTCCAAATCCGGAAAATAATAGAATAAATCACTGGAGTTAGGGTAAATATATGTTCCTTCCACACCCATTCCAAGATCGTTTTCCAAAAATTCCAATGCATGATTTTTAAGCTGTTCATTCGTAAGACTGCATTTGTTAGGATTTTCCTTCATGTTTTTTCTTATATCGAGTGCCGCTCCGTTGGCAGCATCCATGGCAAGCAGTTCCCCGTTTTCCAGAATATAACCCACATGTCTCGGAAACATATACATAGAACCGATGTCATATGCGCCTTCCGGTATATTGAAGTATGCCGGATCATAAGGTGTTACATAGCCGAGAGTTGTATCTTCGCAAAGGTCTCCCGGATTTACAGGAAACATCTTCATCTCTGCCATTCCTGTTTCTCTATTGAAAGATACAACCAGGTAATAATCAATACCATCATATTTTCCCTGATAGGAATAGGTTGCCTTATCACTCTTATCCTCTGAAAATGCGTATTCCTTAAAAGCTTCCATATAGTCGTAGCCTTCACTGTTTGCCGCTTCAAAGTCTTCGTCCCATACCACTACATTTTCATTGGGCTTCGGTGTCTCATCCAGCTGAACTGCCGTATCACCAAAAAGCTTCTTTGCATACTGTTCCGCATTAAGGTTCGCCTCGCTTACCTTTTCAGCGCTGAATGACTTTAATGTATAATCTGTCAAAGACTCACCTGTAACATCTATAGACACTTTCACACTGCCTACATTAAACTCATCCTGAAACTGATATTCCTCATTTTGAATAGTAAGGCTGGAGCCTTCTTCCGATGCTTCTTCGGATGATCCTTCTAATGACTCTGTTTCCGCGATGGTGGCTCCGTTACCGTAGTCTTCAATTATTTCTGCTTTCTTACTGCCGCATCCGCTCATTGATGCTGTCATGGCTGCTGCAATTAAAACCGATGCTAAACGCTTAAAACGAATCATTATGCTTTCCTCCCTGAAAACCAAGTATTACCACCACGTAACTATCCTGATTTTTCGTTGTTGCGATTACTATATATTACAGATGTATCAAAAATGTAAATGTTTTAAAACTTTTTTGAGGACCTGAAAATGACACTAGGGGACGGGGGTTAAGTAGTCAAAATGACTACTTAACCCCCGTCCCCTAGTGTCATCTTATTTCTCATTCAGGCTTTCCATCACTTCTTTTACCAGTTCGCTTGACTGAAGGAAGGCTTCGGCCACGTTCGGATCGAAGTGGGATCCTGCGTCTTTTTTGATTATATTCATAGCTTCTTCGAAGGAGAAAGCTTTCTTATAGCAGCGTTCCGATACCAGTGCGTCGAATACATCCGCCACTGCCATGATCCTGGCGGAAAGAGGTATGTCTTCTCCCGATAGTCCTTCGGGATATCCTTTTCCGTTCCACTTCTCATGATGATAATGTGCTATGTTCTTTGCTTCTTCCAGATAGCCGGATTCCGGAAGTTTCTGTATGGTCTGTTCTATGATCATTGCCCCCGCAATGGTATGAGTCTTCATTATCTCAAACTCTTCATCCGTAAGCTTGCCCGGCTTATTCAGGATTGTATCCGATATGGATATCTTGCCGATATCATGCAGAGGTGCCGACCTCTCCACATCAAATACAAACTGATCCGTAAGCTTATCCGAATAGATACCCATCTCGCGAAGCTTATCCATGATTATTCTCGTGTAAGCCGCCGTCTTTTTTACATGATCTCCCGTATTTTCATCACGGCTCTCCACCATGTCCGCCAGCACCATGATCAGCGCATCCTGCATGCGGGATATCATTTCCGTCTTGGTATGCAGATCGTTCATATAATTTACGCTGTTCTCGGTAGTCTTCGAGAACGCCTGATACATGTTCTCAATCTCGTCACCGGTACGGATTTTCAATTTCTTGATCTGCTCTACATTTTCCTCAAGAGCTTCTTCGTTATCAAAAGCAAATGCACTGGCGCTTATGGCCATGGTATTTACCGGAAGAACGATATTGTATTCGGATACCCAGAAACCTATAGCTATAACAAGTATGAAAAATCCCAGGAACAGTGACAGCAGTCTTACCAGAAATGCTATCTCATTGTTTTTTATGACATTCATGGAAATGTCTACCGCCGCATAACACTGACATACTCCGTTACTGTCATATACAGGCTTATAAACCGTGATAAGCCAGCCGTAGGTGTCATCCGTTATGATAGGATCTATATTCTTTCCTTCCAGAAGACTCGGTATCTGTTCGCAGAAGGATTCGTCAAAAGGAATTACGGTTCCCGGATCATCTCCCTTCAGTTCTTCCGTATCCAGATCGAATACTACATGACATCCGTCCGTCATGATCTTATATACATATACATAATCAACGTCATGGGAATTTTCCTTTATCTGATACAGGAAATTCTCCACTTCAGTATAGCCTTCCGCAGCCTCGCCTTTTTCTATAAACTCTTCAACCCTGTCACCGTCTATTCGTTCCGCAACAAGATCCGCTACACCTTCCGCCAGTACGAAATGCTCTTCGATCGTATACTGTCTGTAAAGGATCACGCTTATGACCATTGCCACGGCTCCGATAGTTACGCAGGCTGTTACGAGAAGCGCTATGATCTTTGTTCTGAGAGAAACTATTCTGTTATTGGTTTTCTTTGCTGCCTTTACTTCATCGGATGTGAGAGGCGTCTGCAGCCATCCCTCTATCTTCAGCAGATTCTGCAGCTTCATAGGAAGGAATATCAAAATAAGCTCAAGAATTATTACGGATACGGCCTTATCTATAAAATCATTTACTATAAATCCGAATACGGTTTTAGGAACCGGCAATTCGGTAGTATATCCTTCTCTTATCCATGTAAGAACGCCTTCGTGAATTCCTCCGATAAGCGCAATAATAACAGTCATAAGCAGCACCCACAGAGGTTTTCTCTCTTTACCCCTCATGGTAAAACGCGATGCTACGACTGCTACCAGAACATTTATAAATGCATAGTAAATTGAAGTTGTATCCTGAATTGTTTTTAAGAGATTGGTCACAAGACCGACGATGATACCCGGAAGGTAACCGCTCATTACTGATATAATGAGGGTACCTACAGTATCAAGATAGATCGGGAGTTTAAAGAACGTAACAATCTCGGTACCGATCATATTCAGAACGATACCGATAAGACAAACAGTAACTATATGTAAGCCTCTTTTTCTTCCAGAAGTGTCACCCATGCTCATGTCAACCCCCAAGAAACATAAACCAAGTAAATCCCGAAAAACTATACAACGATTATATCAAATAATGTCACTGTTTTAAATCAAAATATTAACGCCTGCTAACCGCAGAACCCTTACGAATCCTCTTCGATAATTGTGCTTCCCACCTTAACAAGTGCTCTCTGAAGACTGTCGCGGGATGTTCCCCAGTCAGCTGTCTTATTTCGGTAATCATGCTTATCGATGAACTGCGACACGAATTGCTCCTGCTCCTCCGTCAGACCATCGGCAATAT
>CACZHN010000014.1 GCA_902780985.1 uncultured Lachnospiraceae bacterium
CAATAAGTCAGAGCAGACAGGTGCTGCACCTATGAGAAGAAGACCTATGCATAGAAGAAAGAAAGTTTGCGTATTCTGTGCAGATAAGGAACAGGTTATCGATTACAAGGATGCTAACTTACTTAGAAAGTACATTTCTGAGAGAGGAAAGATCCTTCCTCGTAGAATCACAGGTAACTGTGCTAAGCATCAGAGAGAGCTTACAGTAGCTCTTAAGAGAGCAAGACAGATCGCTCTTATCCCTTACGTAGTAGAGTAATCAATCCGATTACGTAAAAATTTAAAACTATGTGAATTTGGACCTCAACGACGAGTAATCAGTTGAGGTCCTTTTTGCATTGTGATAGAATATTAAATGGCGAATTAGCCGAATTTATTCTATAAACAATAGAGGTCAGTAGTTTTATGAAATTTACGAAAATGCATGGAATCGGAAACGATTACGTATATGTAAACTGTTTTGAAGAGAAGATCGACGACATTCCGAAGCTTGCGATCGCAGTAAGCGAGAGACATTTCGGAATCGGCTCCGACGGACTTATCCTAGTATGCCCGAGTGACGTGGCAGATGTACGTATGGACATGTACAATCTGGACGGATCAAGAGGAGAAATGTGCGGCAACGGTATAAGATGTGTCGGAAAGTTCGCTTATGACAAAGGAATAGTAGACAAGACAAATATCACGGTTGAAACCCTTGCGGGAATAAAGAAGCTGGATATGCAGCTTAACGATGAGGGAAAGGTTGGTTCCGTTACGGTTGATATGGGAGCGCCGATCCTTGAGTTCGAAAAAGTACCTGCTGTTCTTCAGGAAGGCCAGACACCGGATGAAGCTACAGGGGCTTTGATAAATGTACCGATCACGGTAAACGGACAGGAGTATCGAAGCACGGCGGTTTCCATGGGAAATCCGCACAATGTGATATTTATCGGTATGTCTGAGGACTGTCCGTTCTCCGGATGCAGCCTGAAGGATATAGATCTTGAGGCCATCGGACCGGACTTCGAAAATCATCCTATGTTTCCTAACAGGGTGAATACGGAGTTTGTAAATATAGTAGACAGAACGCATGTTGAGATGCGTGTCTGGGAAAGAGGTTCGGGCGAAACACTTGCCTGCGGTACCGGAGCCTGTGCGGTTACGGTAGCATGTATACTTAACGGTCTCACAGAGGATGAGATCACCGTGTCTCTGCTGGGGGGCGACCTTCGCATCAGATGGGACAGGGAAGAAAACATAGTATATATGACAGGACCTGCAACTACTGTTTTTGACGGAGTGATAGCTAAGGAGAGTGGATTAATATGAGGAAATTCTTTTCAAAGCGACTGGCTGCGCTTATGATGGCAGCCGGACTGGTATTGGGAGCACCGGCAGGAACCGGCGAGATATTCGGTTACAGTTACAGCGGAACCGTATATGCAGCCGATACCGATACAGAGGAGACGGAAGCTCCTCCTGTGGAAGATACAAGTTATTATGATGATCAGCTGGCTAAGAACAGAGGCGGCGCATCGGATCTTCCTCCGGGTGAGGAGGATATGGCGACTATCGTTTATTCCCGAAGCGGAGATAAGTCTATCGCAAAGCCGACACAGAGCCAGATCCTTGCAAAGTACAATACAGCGGCAAGTGTAAATGTAACCAGGACATTTGTTACTAATCCGTCGGTTATAAAGCCGTACTCTATCGGAAAGCTGGATACAACATTTGTAAATTCAGCCTATACATTTCTTAACTTCTACAGATACTGTGCGGGACTGGGACAGTTAGTACTTGATAATAATCTTTGCTACGGAACGGACGGTGCACAGTACGGTGCGGTTGTACTGGCAGCTAACAATACACTTACACATACTCCGAGCAAGCCTTCGGATATGGATCAGAGCTTTTTTGAGAACGGTTACAATGCAACTACTACAAGTAACATTTCCAAGAGAACCGGATACGATAAGTATAATTCCTTCAGACAGTCCATCTGGGGTTGTATGAATGAGAAGAATTCAACCGCAAACATAACCACAATGGGACACAGAAGATGGTTCCTGAATCCTGCACTTCTTTATGTAGGTTTCGGTTATGCGGAGAGTGAAGCCGGTTCAAGCTACATAGTAAACAAGGTATTCGACAGAAGTGCAAAGTACGGAGATTATGATTTCGTATCTTGGCCTTCAAGCGGAAATTTCCCGAACGATATAGTTGATACTACAACACCTTGGTCCGTAACACTTAATCCGAGCAAGTTCGATACTTCGGCATCGGGACTCAGCAACGTACAGGTAAAAATCACAAGAGCTTCCGACGGAAAGTCATGGACTCTGAATAAGAATAACGACAAGACGTCGCCTGTGGAAAGCGATATGAAAAATGCTTATTTCCATGTGGACAGAGGCGGTTACGGAATCGGCAACTGCATCATCTTCCAGATCGGTTCATCAAATCTGGGACAAACCTCCTACGGAGGAGATTATAAGGTTGAAGTTACGGGTCTTAAGACAACAGGCGGAAATGCTGCAATGCTCAGCTACACCGTAAACTTCTTCAGCATGGGAGCAGACCTGTCAAAGATCAACACACCTTCGAGCATGAGTTTATCAGGTGTTACGGTATATAAGGGAGTTGATTATTCAAAGGTTTACGACTATGTATATTATCTTATAAACAACCTTGATGTATACAATGCATTCCGCGGTGATCCTTATAAGACACTGGAGCATTTCGTACAGAACGGAATGAAGGAAGGCCGTCAGGCTAAGGCATCATTTGATGTTAAATCCTATAAGAACAAATATGCGGATCTCAGATCTGCTTTCGGAAAGAATCTGAAGCTTTACTACGAGCATTACATGAAGTTCGGAGCCAACGAAGGACGTGTGGCAACAGGAGTTCCGACGGTTCAGAATCCTATAACAAAGCTGAACGGTGTAGATTACAGCAAGGTATATGATTTCAACTACTACTGCTCAAAGTATGCTGATATAAAGAGACTTTACGGAAATGACGATATCGGAGCTCTTGAGCATTTCGTAAATTACGGAATGAAGGAAGGACGTCAGGGTAAGGCAAGCTTCGAACTCAGCTCATACAAGAACGCTTACAGCGATCTCAGAAGAAACTTCGGAGACAACAACAAAGCATATTACATGCATTACATTAATTCAGGTTATAACGAGAAGAGAGTTGCAACCGGAGTTACCACAGTAAAGAATCCTATTACTGTACTGAACGGCGTTGATTACAGCCACGTATATAATTACGAGTATTACATAAACAACAATTCCGATATAAAGAGGATCTACGGCAACAACGATATCGGTGCACTGAAGCATTTCGTAAATTACGGAATGAAGGAAGGCCGTCAGGCAAGTGCCGAGTTTAACGTAGCTAAGTATAAGGCAAGATACGCAGACCTCAGAAGAAACTTCGGAAACGATAATGTTAAGTATTACATGCATTACATAACCAACGGTTATAAAGAACACCGCAGCGGAAAGTAAAGGAGGACTTCGAATAAATGCTAATGGGTAGGGGATTTAAAAGAAGGATAATGTCAGCACTGCTGGCACTGGTTATGGCTGTTTCGATGATAGTCATATCACCGAATGCTGACAAGGTTGAAGCTGCATCGGCAACGCTGCAGTATACACTAACAGGTTCAACAAAGAACCTGGCTTACAGTGAGACACCTTACGGAAAACACGGAAAGCTTCATGTTGACGGTATATACCTTAAGGACTCACACAATGAGAAGTATCAGTTAAGAGGAGCATCACTTCACGGTATTCAGTGGGATGTAGGATATAACTACATCACAAAAGCAACATTCCAGAGTCTCAGAGATGAGTGGGGTGTAACAGCTATCAGACTTCCTGTTTATGTAACACAGGGAGGTTACACAGAGGGCGCGGCTTCCGCTATGGATACAAGAATCCAGAATGCGGTAAAGTACGCAACCGACCTTGGAATGTACATACTTATTGACTGGCATGTTCATGACGCATACGGAAATCCGGCAAATCCTAATAACTGGAAGAGCCAGGCTACAAGCTTCTTCGAGAAGTATGCGAAGATGTATAAGGATTACGGAAATGTCCTTTACGAAATCTGTAACGAACCTGTAAGTTCACCATGGTATGAGGGACATCAGAACGATCTTTATTCCTATGCAAATTCAATGGTAAACACTATCAGAAAGTATACGGATGGCATTGTAATCTGCGGAACAAATACCTGGTCGCAGCAGCCGGATCAGGTTATCGGACACAAGCTTTCTCAGAAGAACGTCATGTATACAGTTCATTTCTACGCTGCTACACATATAGCAGGAGACGGAAACTACGTTTACGACAATGTAAAGAGAGCGCTTAACAACGGAATACCTGTATTCTGTTCGGAGTTCGGTATCTGTGATGCGAGCGGAAACGGAAGTTATAACATAGACAGTGCCAACAAGTGGATGCAGCTTTTTGATCAGTACGGAATCAGCTATTTCTGCTGGCAGCTTTCCAACAAGGGTGAGAGTTCTTCTTATCTTAAGACAAGCTGCTCAAAGAAATCCGGCTGGGTAGGAAGCGACCTGTCAACCACAGGATGCTGGTTCGTAAATGTAAACAGAGAACGTGAGGCTAAGGAAAAGCCTTCGGGACCTGTAACCGTATACAGCGGAAAAGATTATAAGGATGTTTTCAATTACGATTATTACATAAATAAGTACGCTGATATAAAGAGAGTTTTCTCGGGAGATTATCAGGGTGCACTGAAGCATTTCGTAACAACAGGTATGAAGGAAGGCCGCCAGGCCATCGCTACATTTGATGTTAAGTCATATAAGAATAAGTATGCAGACCTCAGATCCGCATTCGGAAATGATCTGCCGAAGTATTATATGCATTACATTGAGCACGGAAAAGGTGAGAAGCGTGTTGCTACAGGCGTTACCACAGTTCAGAATCCTATAACAAAGCTGAACGGCGTGGATTACAGCAAGGTTTATGATTTTAATTACTACATAAATAAGTATTCCGATATGAAGAGACTTTTCGCTAATGATGATGTGGGTGCGCTTCAGCATTTCATCAACAGCGGTATGAAGGAAGGACGTCAGGCTAAGGCAAGCTTCGATGTGAATTCATATAAGAACGCATACAGCGATCTCAGAAAAGCTTTCGGAACAAACAACAAGGCTTACTATCTGCACTATATGAATACAGGTTACAAGGAAAAGAGAGTTGCAACAGGCGTTACGACAGTCAAGAATCCTATAACAGTACTGAACGGTGTGGATTACAGCAAGGTATACAATTATCAGTATTACTTAAACAACAATCCTGATGTTAAGAGAGTATACGGAAACAACGATATCGGAGCACTTCAGCATTTCGTAACCTGCGGAATGAAGGAAGGCCGTCAGGCAAGTGCTCAGTTCAATCTGAAGAACTATAAGGCAAGATACGCAGACCTTAGAAGAAACTTCGGAAACGACAATAAGAAATATTATATGCATTACATAACAAACGGTTATAAAGAACACAGAGATGCAAGATAGGAGTATTATGATCAAGGTAAATGAAGACTATTTAAAACTGCCGGGAAGTTATCTTTTCTCGACGATCGCAAAGAAGGTAGCTGCCTTCAGCGAGGCAAATCCGGACAAGAAGATCATCAGACTGGGAATCGGAGACGTTACACAGCCTCTTTGTCCTGCAGTTATCAAGGCGCTGCATGATGCGGTTGATGAGATGGCAGATGCCTCTACATTTAAGGGATACGCACCTGATCTGGGATATGCGTTCCTTAGAGAGACTATCGTTGACAAGGTATTTAAGCCGCTGGGAGCGGATATCGCAGCAGACGAAGTATTCATCAGCGACGGAGCAAAGAGCGATTCCGGAAATATTCAGGAGATTTTTGCAAAGGATGTTAAGGTTGCTGTGTGCGACCCTGTATACCCTGTTTACGTAGATACAAATGTAATGGCAGGAAGAACGGGAACATACGACGAGGCAACAGGTCTCTGGAGCAACGTTATCTACATGCCGTGTACGGCAGCAAACGGATATGCACCTGACTTCCCTGCGGAAGTTCCTGATGTTATCTATCTTTGCTTCCCAAACAATCCGACAGGAGCTACCATCACAAAGGCACAGCTTCAGGACTGGGTTGATTATGCGGTAAAGAACAAGGCAGTCATCATTTACGATGCGGCTTACGAAGCTTATATCAGTGAGCCGGATGTACCTCATTCGATCTTCGAATGCGAAGGTGCAAGACAGTGCGCTATAGAGATAAGAAGTTTTTCAAAGAACGCAGGTTTCACAGGCGTGAGACTCGGTTATACGGTTATTCCTAAGGATCTTAAGGATGAAAACGGAAATACACTCCACGCACTCTGGGCAAGACGTCACGGTACAAAGTTCAACGGTGCACCGTACATTGTACAGAAGGCAGGAGAAGCAGTTTACTCAGAGCAGGGACAGAAGGAAACAAGAGAGCAGATCGCTTACTACATGAATAACGCAAAGGTTATATATGAAGGACTTAAGGCTGCCGGATACACAGTATCGGGTGGTGTGAATGCACCTTATATCTGGCTTAAGACTCCTGAAAATATGACTTCATGGGATTTCTTCGATTATCTGCTTGAGAAGGCAAATGTAGTCGGAACACCGGGTTCGGGATTCGGTCCGAGCGGTGAAGGCTACTTCCGTCTGACAGCTTTCGGATCCTACGAGAATACGGTTGAGGCTATTGAAAGAATAAAGGCATTATAAGTATTCTTGTGAATATACTGTGAAAATGTTACAGAAATGTTACAAATCCAGCCGACTTTAAGTTGATTTTAGTCGGCTGAAATGTTAGTATAGTCAAGGTTGAACAGAAACCAAACGAACAGACGTAGCATTGTAATAGTATAAATGGGAGATTATTTATTATATGAAGTTAAAAAAATATGCAGTTAAAAAGAGGATAGCGGTAGGATGCATGGCGCTCATGATGGGACTGTCCGCACCTGCTTTTTATCCGGCTGTCACTACGGTATATGCCGATGACGCAAAGAAGGACGAGAATAATAAAGACAAAGATAAGAAGGATGATAATAACCAGAACGGATTCATAAACGGTGATGACATCGTGGCTATGGCCAGATCATACATCGGAAAGGTTCCTTACGGAAACGGAAAGAGTCTGGAAACCAGCGTTGACTGTGCATGGTTTGCGGGACGTATTTACGAGAAGTTCGGAATAAACATTTACAGCACTTCTTACAGATACGGTTATACATCCTTATCTGCATATCTGTATTATCAGGGAAAAGATATCGGAACAGTAATCGGTTCGGATTACAGACTTGCTCAGGCAGGAGACCTTATAGTATCCACAGGCCATGTGGCTATTGCTACAGGTAAGGAGACAGCCATCTCCGCACTGAATCCGAGCAAGGGTGTTATGGAGCACAGCCTTACCACCAGCTATGCATACACATATTTCGGCGGTGCATCTTATAACGGAGACTGGAAGATCATCAGACCTAACAAGGTAAAGGCTACAGGCGTATATAACGATCCTATGAAGGGCATGTACCAGGGAGAGGATTATTCGGCTGTATTTGATTTTGAATATTACTATGCTAAGTATCCTGAACTTGCAACCAAGTTCGGAAAGATCACAGAGAACTCTACATTGGAAGAGAAGAACAGGATCGCATCCGAATGCCTGAAGTACTTTGTAGAAGAAGGAATGGCAAAGGGCGAGCAGGCTTCCGAAAAGTTCAATGTTGAGATCTATAAGAAGAATTATCCTGATCTTCAGAGAGCTTACGGCACAAAGACAGCAGGTTACTATCAGCATTACATGAAGTACGGTGTTAAGGAAAACAGAAATGCTTCAAAGGTTCTGAATCCTGTTACTAAATATGAAGGTGTTGATTATTCCGCTGTATATGATTTCGAATTTTATCTGAATAAATACTCTGATATAAAGAGAGCTTTCGGATATGACGATGCGGCTGTACTCAAGCATTTCGTATTATTCGGAATGAAGGAAGGACGTCAGGGTTCTTCAAACTTCAATGTTACTCTTTATAAGAGAAATTATCCTGATCTTGCCAACAAGTACGGCGGCAATTCAGCAGAGTATTACATGGATTACATCCGTACAGGTGCTTCCGAAAAGAAGAACGCAACTTCAATCCTGAAGCCTGTAACAGTATATAAGGGTGTTGATTACTCAGCTGTATACGATTACAACTTCTACTGCGCTAAGTATTCGGATATCAAGAGAGTTTACGATCTTAACGATACCGGCGCTCTGGAGCATTTCGTAACTTACGGAATGAAGGAAGGCCGTCAGGGTTCTGAAGAGTTTGATCTCAATACTTACAAGACAAACTATCCGGGACTTATCAAGAAGTACGGATCCGATAAGGCTAAGTACTATCTCGATTACATGAAGGTCGGCAAGAAGTACGGAAGAAATGCGGCATCAAAGAATGCACTTTCTGCATATAACGGAGTTGATTATTCCGCAGTTTATGACTTCAAGTATTATCAGGAGAAGAATCCTGATATAAAGAGAGCCTTCGGTGATAACGAAGAAGCGACTCTTTTACATTTCGTAAAATACGGAATGAAGGAAGGCCGTCAGGCAAATGCTGAATTCGATGTTAACTCATACTGGAATGCATATTCCGATCTCAGAAGAAATCTGGGAACCAACAAGGCTTCGTATTATCAGCATTACATGACATACGGTCAGTATGAGAACAGAGTGGCTAACGGTGTTACAACCGTTACAAACCCTACAACAAAGGGAACTATCACAGTTAAGGGCCAGAAGATGGTGATTGATTTTAGCCCTGTCTATGATTATAATTATTACATGGCTAAATACCCGACGCTTAAGGCTGCATTCGGAAACAACGACATTGCGGCACTTGATCATTTCATCACCTATGGAATGAAAGAGGGACGTCAGGCTAAGGAAACTTTCAATCTTCAGGCTTACAGAGCAAGATATGCGGATCTTAGAAGAAACTTCGGTTTAGCACCGGATAACAACTATCTGTATTATCTTCATTACATACAGCACGGCATGGGCGAACATAGAAATGCCAAAGAGAATTAAATAGGTTTTTGTATTGCGAAGTGCAGAGTACCGCACTTCGCAATATTATGACTTAAACTATTAAGATATAATTAAGATAGAGGCGAATGATTATGAAGAAACGGGCGGTTATAACAACTGCACTTTTGATAATGGCAATGGGTTTACAGGGATGTTCCAACGGAACTGAAATTACCACAAGTACAACCGAAGCGGTTACGGAAGCAACCACAGAGGAAAAGACTACCGAGGCAAAGACTGAAGCCACAACAGAAAAGAAGACAGAGAAAAAGACCGAGGCGAAGACTACGGAAGCAACCACGGAGGAAAAGACTACTGAGGAAGCTACAACAGAGTCTTCCAAGAAGAATACGAATAATTCTTCAAAATCATCCACAAAGACATCGGGTACATCTACACCTGCACCCGAACCGGAACCTACACCTACACCGGAACCTGCACCGGAGCCTGAACCTGCTCCTGAACCTGCGCCGGCACCTGAACCTGCACCTGAGCCTGCACCGGACCCGGATCCGGACGGATCATGCATAGGTGATGACGGACTTATGAACTAATTTTCGGAAGGTGAGAAATTGACGGGGAGAAAAACATACATTTCATATATCAGGGCTGTAGCCTGTATAGGAATAGTATTTCTGCATACATTTACCATGTGTACCGTGGCATTCCCGGACATGATAAAAGAGGACAGCGGAACAGTGTTTTTTCTTGTACCCTATCTTATGATGTGGGCAGTCCCCTGTTTTGTAATGGTGACCGGAGCGCTGCTTCTCGAGAGAAGCAAGGATATTACTTACGGGAAAGTATTTAAAAAGTATATTCCCAGAGTGCTCAGGGCGCTTATACTTTGCGTGATGTTTTTCAGATTCCTGGATATATGGATGAACAAAGAATCTTTCAGTACGGCAGTATTCGGGGATATCCTGAAAAAACTGTATACCGGAAAGAGCTGGGCGCATCTCTGGTATCTGTATCTGATAATAGGCCTGTATCTTCTGATGCCGGCTTTTAAAAAGATCACTGATAATCTTGAAACCAAAGAGTTGATGATACTCTGTGTCATATATATGATTTTTGTTTCTGTGGTACCGCTTTTAAATGACGCAACTGAGGTTACCACAGGCTTTTATATTACTACGAATTCTATTTTTCCGGCATATCTCATGATAGGACATATGATCGATTCGGAACGTGTTACTGTCAGGAGATCGGTATCCGTTATTCTTACGGTGATCGGGTTTATAGGAATAGCGGCATTGGAGTATTATAAAGCTTTTACAGAAAGCGAATTTGTAAAGAATACCTTGGATAAGTATCTGGGAAGCTATGCATTTATTCCGGTGATAATCTTATCTGTAGGCGTTTTTTCGCTGTTTAAAAACAGCGCATCGAGTGAAGGCAAGGAGAAATCCGGAAACAATATAATAGGAAGATGGCTTCTGTCCGTTGATAAGTGTTCTTTCGGAGTATATCTTATACATCTTGTATTTTTAAGATATGTCTTCAAATGTACGGAGTTTAAGCCTTATGAACGAAACGGTGTTTTAATGACAACCGGACTTGCAGTGGCTGTTTTCGTATGTTCTTATTTATGCGTGTGGATTTTTAACTTTATATATAAAAGTATAAAGGGAGATAAAAAGAAAAATGAGATTAAGGAATAAGGTGGTTTCACTGAGTATGGCGCTGGCCGTCTCAGGTATGCTGGCCATGAGCGGCAGCAAAGTTTATGCATCGGATACGGATACTTATACCGAAACGATCGCAACCGGCACGGATGCCGTGAAGGAAGTCGAAGAAATCGAAGAGGTTGAAGCGGCAGGAGAAGAGGAAGCAGCGGAAGCAGCTGCGGAGAGCACGGAAGATTTCATCATAGAAGATGATGTTATCATCGGGGAAACGGAATATAATGAAATTCCCGATAGTGCCGAAGTGACTGAAGATTCCGAGGACGCACAGCTGCTTGAAGAAGAGGATGCTCCGGCACCGAATTCCTACACTGTATACAACGGTGTGGATTACAGTCTGGTATATGATTATCAGTATTATCTGAGCAAGTATAAGGATGTAAGGAAAGCATTTAACGGGGACCCGGAAGAAACTCTGAAGCATTTCGTATTATACGGAATGAAGGAGGGAAGACAGGGTAATTCCACATTTGTGCTTGCTTCATACAAGAATGCGTATTCGGATCTCAGAAGAGAGTTCGGAAGCAATAATGCATATTACTATAAGCACTATATAACCTACGGTGCGAAGGAACACAGAACCACAAGCGGTGTTACTCAGCTCGTAAATCCTATAAATGCCATTTACGGAAAGAACTATTCCGGCGTATATGATTTCGGATATTATACAGAGCACTATTCCGATATGAAGAGACTCTTCGGCAACAATGATATTGCCGCACTGGAACACTTCATCAACAACGGAATGAAGGAGAAGAGACAGGCAAAGGAATCCTTCGATGTGGATTCGTACTACCTCTCTTATCAGGATCTCAGAGTTGCATATAATAAGGACTGGAAGCAGTACTACATGCACTATGTGAACTACGGTGCATCGGAGCACAGAAAAACTTCCGGTGAGACAACTCTTCAGAATCCGGTAAAGACATATAAGAAAGTAGATTACAGCTCGGTATACGATTACTATTATTATTTCGATAAGAACAGTGATCTCAGAAGAATCTACGGTCAGGATGATATAGCTCTTATGAGCCACTTCGTTCATTACGGAATGAATGAAGGTCGTCCGGGAAAGGCAAGCTACACAGCTGCCAATTACAATACTCTGAAGAAAAAGTCCAACGAGATAATCGCTCAGGAAAAGGCTGAAGAGGAAGCAAGACGTAAGGCTGAAGAGGCAAAGAGAAAAGCCGAAGAAGAAGCAAGACGTAAGGCTGAGGAAGAAAAGAAAGCAGCCGAAGAACTGGCAAAGAGAAGAGCTGCGGATCCGAAGGCAGCCGCAGTGCTGGACAGAGTAGGCTGGACGCTTACGGCAGCATATAATTATGCTATGACCATTGAGTATGAAAAAGACAGTAAGCTGAAATATGATGAGTCATGGGGAAGCTACGCACTTGCACAGCAGGGCTTTACCAACGGCGAAGGAAACTGTTATGTCAGATCTGCGGTATTCTACGAAATGGCAAAGATGATGCAGTATGAGGTATATCAGATTTCCGGATATATCCCGCTTATAAACGGTGGAGAAACACCTCACTCATGGTGTGAGGTCGTATTGAACGGAAGTGTATATGTATGTGATCCGGACCTTTCGGCATCAAGAGGAAAAGATGCTTATATGAAGCCATACGGCACGAAGGGTATTTGGAAATATCAGCATTACCACAGAATGAGTTATTAGTTCACTAATAATTTAATATACATCAAAGACAAGACGAGGGGGTGTCTAAAATTTTAATGAAGTTTAAAAAGTTAGTTGCATTAGTGCTTACGGCATTTATGCTGATCCAGGTTTTCCCGCCTGCAACGGTAAATGCATGCGAAGGCACGGATGACGGTGAAGATTACGGTGATGAATACGGACTCTTCAGCGAATTCGATGAAGAGGATATGAATTATACTCCGTATCCTGATGCTGCCAGTGTTCAGAACCCGAATTCGGGTATGACATGGGATGAGTATTTCGGCGGTGTTGCCAATACAGGTTTCCCTATGTCAAGAATGCCTCTGGTCAGCCTTGAAAACGGATATTACGATTATGTGGCACACGGCGGATATACAGCAGCCACACCGTCGTATCAGAGATACATCGGAACTCCTTTTGCATGGAGCCTTGACAATGTTCATCCGGGTCCGGGAGGAAAGCTGAACTGTACAGCATTCTTTACATGGCTCGTGCTTAACATGGGTGTATCCCAGTCCGATTATCTGTCAAAGACAAGCTACGGAGGCGGCGGTCTTTACAGTCTGAGAAGAGTAACAGATACATTCAGAGCTCTTGCAAACAACGGACGTATCATCATGTACAACTTCCCATCTTTCGAAGCTGCTCAGGCAAGCGGAAGACTTAAGAAGGGTGATATCATGATCATGGAGCCGGCAGACGGCAACAGTCACGATCATCACTTCACAGTATACTGGGGTGATACACCAAGCCAGAACATCGTTCAGCACAGTATCGACAGTTCCGACTGTATACTGTATCACGGTCCTGCAAAGACAGGTAATATCATCTCAAATCTCCCTGTAGGTTCATGGGGCAGACGTGTATGGGTATTCCCTAACTCAGTATTCGAGTTCTACATCGGACTTCAGAAGGAAGCCGGAACTCCTGATATTGCAGACGGCAGTGAGTACACTATCATGAACGAGAGACAGGACGAAGTTCTCTGTGTTGCTGTTGTAGATAAGAACGGTAACATCAAGTCCATAAAGAATAAGATCAACGATGACGATTTCAAACTTGACCTTATAACATACAACGGTAAGAGATACATAAGAGTTATGGAGCATGAGGCCGGCTCAAGAATCTACGGTGATACAACGGCTATGAAGGTTTCCGTAAAGCAGACATCTTCACCATCCGGTACAGTATCCGGAGACAGTACAGGTACTATAATCGTAGGTCACGGTCTTAACAAGTTAACTACAATTTCCATCAAGGAAAGCATCGATTACTCTGCAGTATTCGATTTCAACTACTATGTAAATAAGTACCCTGATGTAAAGAAGGCTGTAGGAAACAACAAGTCTGCGGCTCTTAACCACTTCATCCAGTTCGGTATGAAGGAAGGAAGACAGGGATGTGCATCATTTGATGTAAACTCATATAAGAACAGATATCAGGATCTCAGAATCCAGTTCAGAAACGATCTTCCTAAGTATTACATGCATTACATCAATACAGGTAAGAAAAAGGGACTTATAGCAACAGGAAATGTACAGATGGTTCCTGTTACAAAGCTTAACGGCGTTGATTACAGTGCTGTATACAATTACGATTACTATAAGACAAAGTATTCCGATATCAACAGAATCTACGGAAAGGACGATGTCGGAGCCCTTGAGCACTTCATCAACAGCGGTATGAAGGAAGGCCGTCAGGCCATCGCTACATTTGACGTTAAGTCATACAGAAATAAGTACAGCGACTTAAGAGTTGCTTACAGAAACGATCTGAAGAGATACTACCTGCACTATGCACAGTTCGGAAAGGCCGAAGGACGTATCGGTACGGGAACAACAAGTCTTCAGAATCCGGTCACAAAGCTTAACGGCGTTGATTACAGCAAGGTATATGACTTTAACTACTACATCACAAGATATTCCGATATCAAGAGATTATACGGAAATGATGATGTGGCAGCATTAGAGCATTTTGTAAAGAACGGTATGAAGGAAGGCCGTCAGGGAAAGGCAACTTTCAATGTTGAGGCTTACAAGAGCAATTATGCCGATCTTCAGAGAAACTTTAAGAACGACAACACCAAGTACTATCTCCACTTCATGAACTACGGTTCAAAGGAGAACAGAAACGGTGCATATACAACAGTCTTCAAGGGAATCGATTATAAGGATGTATTTGATGCAAAGTATTATGCGGACAATAATCCTGATCTTAAGAAGGTTTACGGATATGACCAGATGAAGCTCTTCAATCACTTTACAAGCTGTGGTATGAAGGAAGGCCGTCAGGCATGTGCGAACTTCAATGTAAGAATCTACAGAAACCGTTATAAGGACCTTCAGAGACACTTCGGAGGAGAGTGGTTCCTGTACTATAAGCATTATGTTACAAGCGGTAAGAGTGAAGGCAGAAGCGGCAAATAATTGTAAAGAAACTTTAACATAAATGTAACAATAAATTGCTTGAATTCTCTACTGATTGAAGTACAATTAAATATGTAGAAACATCGGATGCCCTGTTTTTATAACAGGGCATTTGTTATATTCTATAATAACATCAGTGGAGGGGAACATGAGGAACAACAGACGTATTTTCAAAAGATTGCTGGCCGGAATGCTGGCAGTATTAATGGCTTTGACTGTGGTTTATACAGGGGAACCTAAGGTTAAGGTACAGGCTGCGGGAACAAAGCTCATCGCATTTACTTTTGATGACGGTCCTTCATCGGCTCAGACAGGCCGACTTCTGGACGGACTTGCCGCAAGAGGTGCAAAAGCAACATTCTTTATGAATGGTACTAACGGATCTCATGGTGTAAGAAACAACATGAGTCTTGTAAGAAGAATGGTCAGAGAAGGCCATCAGATTGCCAATCACACATGGAGTCATGTAACTCCGTTTACAAAACTCAGTGCAGGCCAGATACAGGATGAAGTATCGGGTGTAAACGATTATCTTTACGACGCTATGGGCGGATATTTCCAGACATTTGTACGTATCCCGGGCGGTGCTACATCAAGCAGGATTTCAGCAAATGTAAATTCACCTATGATCCTCTGGTCAGTGGATCCGCTTGACTGGAAATACAGAAATTCAAACACTGTTTATAATAACATAATGAATCAGGCAAGTGACGGAGGAATAGTTCTTGTTCACGATCTTTACAGCTCAAGTGTGGACGGAGCCCTCAGAGCTATATCCTCACTTCAGGCTCAGGGTTACGAATGTGTAACCGTTGCGGAGCTTTTCAGAAGAAGAGGAGTTACACCACAGAACGGATCTACATACAGCAAGGTAGGAGTTACGGGAACAAATCTTCCTGCTTATTCCGCACCGGAGCTTACAACAAAAAGAGATAACTATGCAAATGTAACCGTATCTCTGAATAAGAAGAGCGGACTTACATATTATTACACAACCGACGGTTCCACACCTGCTTATAAGGGTAAGGAGTTTACCGGAAGTCTGACGCCGAAAGAGAATATAACTCTGAAGGTTGTAGGCTACGATAAATACGGAACCAGAACTCCGGTAGCTACAATGGATATAACAGCCGGAAGCTACTACGGAACATTTGATGCTAAGTTCTATGCCGATAAGTATCCTGATCTTAAGAAAGCTTTCGGTTATGACACGGATGCATTATGGAATCACTATGTGAAGTACGGAATGAAGGAAGGCCGTCAGGGAAGCGCAGTATTTAACCTCAGCTATTATAAGAGTAAGAACAGCGATCTGAAGAAAGCCTTCGGAGATAATGATAATCTGTATCTCGTTCACTTTGCCCAGTTCGGTATAAGTGAGAAGAGACAGGCCAGCGAAAACTTCGATCCGAAGTATTACAGCCAGAGATACGATGACCTGGCAAGAAAGTTCGGTTCCGATTCAAAGGCATATTATGATCACTACATGCAGTTCGGATATACAGAGAAGAGAGCGGGTGTACCTAACCTGAATAATCCTGTTACAACATATAACGGAGTTGATTATTCAAAGGTATTCAATTATAAGTACTACATCAACAAATATCCGGATGTAAAGAGAGTCTGCGGCAATAACGACTATGCTGCATTGAAGCAGTTTGTTCAGTATGGAATGAAGGAAGGCAGACAGGGTAGTCCTAACTTCGAGCTTCAGTCATACAAGAATGCAAATTCGGATCTCAGACGTAAGTTCGGTAAGGACAATGAGAAGTACTACATGCATTACATACAGTTTGGATTTAAGGAAGGCAGAAAGGCTGTCGGAGTTACAAAGGTTGTAAATCCAACAACTGTATATGAAGGAAAAGATTATAAGGATGTATATGACTTCAATTACTACACAAGCCATTATTCCGATATAAAGAGACTTTATGGAAATGATGATGCAGGTGCTATCAGACACTTCGTGCTTTACGGTATGAAGGAAGGAAGAAAAGGTAAGTAAATAAGACCTATAAAATCAGAACGGTTTCGCCAAATCCGGCGAAACCGTTTTTTTCTTTGCGATTATGTTAAGAATGTGTTACAATTAGTTATCTATGCGATAAAGAATACTATATTTATATAATTTAGGAGATTTACATAATGGGAAAAATCAATGTTGAAACTTGTGAGATCGAAGGATTAAAGATCATTACTCCGGCTGTATTCGGAGACGACAGGGGTTATTTCATGGAAACCTATAACTACAATGACTTCAAGGAAGCAGGAATTGATCTTCAGTTTGTACAGGACAATCAGTCTGCATCAAAGAAGGGAGTTCTGAGAGGACTTCATTTCCAGATCAATTATCCACAGGATAAGCTTGTAAGAGTAGTAAACGGTGAAGTATTCGATGTAGCGGTGGATCTCAGACCGGGTTCAAAGACTTTCGGTAAGTGGCACGGAGTAGTTCTTTCCGCTGAAAACAAGAAGCAGTTTTTTATCCCAAAGAATTTTGCACATGGTTTCATAGTTTTATCGGACTATGCTGAATTCGCATATAAGTGTACTGATTTCTATCATCCGAACGATGAGGGCGGACTTCTCTGGTCAGACCCTGAGATCGGTGTTGAGTGGCCTATGCCTGAAGGAATGACGGTTGCGGACCTTACACTTTCGGATAAGGATCAGAAGTGGAACGGAATCAAGGAATATATGTCAGAGAGGGGACTGGCTTAATATATAATAGAAACCCAAAGGAATCAAATTATATTTTAAGGAAAGGATTTTTATGAAGTTTTCAAGTGTAACCAAGAGACTTTTTGCCTGTTTCCTTATAGCATGTCTGCTGGTAACAAATATGCAGGCACCTAAGGTAAATGCGGCAGAACCTGACTGGAACAGACACAGAGCGGTTTATACCATCGTTATCGATCCGGGTCACGGACAGAAAGGTGGAGCGGACTGCGGAGCACAGGGCAACGGACTTTATGAAAGAGACGTAAATCTGAAGATTGCGCTTTATCTGAGAGACGAGCTGAAGAAGTACAATAATGTCAGAGTATATATGACACGTGAGACCAAGGCGTCACAGTTCTATACTATGGACGGAATCGGTACATATGCAGCCAGCGTAAATGCGGATCTGCTTATCAGTATTCATAACAATGCCGGATCTTCAACAGCTACAGGATGTATGGTATGTGTTCCTAACGATCATTATGATAAGAACTGTTATGCGGTAGGTAACGGGGTTGCTGCAAAGATTGTTAATAACCTTTCGGCACTCGGACTTAAGAAGAACGGAAACAACGGATTATATCCGAGACTTACAGAGGCTGATCCTCCATCAAAGTATCCTGACGGATCACTTTCGGACTATTACAGCATCGTAAGACAGGGTAAGGAAAATCATGTTCCTGCTATCATAGTTGAGCATGCATTTATCACAAATGCAGATGACTGCAAGAAGTGGTTATCAACAGATGAGGGATGCAAGAAGCTCGCTCAGGCAGATGCAAAGGGTATTGCAGAGTATTTTAACTTTGACAGAAACAAGACTCTTACACCTACTATCAGCAGAAACCTTGATTACAGTGCAGTATATGATCATGATTACTATGTAAATAAGTATGCAGACGTTAAGAGATCATACGGAAGCAATAAGGTCGGAGCTTTCTTCCACTTCATCCAGTACGGTATGAAGGAAGGACGTCAGGCAAGCGCCGAGTTCAATCTTGATACTTACAAGAACAATTATGCGGATCTGAAGAGAAACTTCGGAACCAACAACGTAAGATATTATCAGCATTACATTTCCAGTGGTAAGGCTGAGAAGCGTGTAGCTAACAAGGATATCACAAATTCAAATAATCAGCAGAACAACAATAACAATAATCAGAATCAGAACAAAATTACAAATCCTGTAACCGTTTATAACGGAAAGGATTACAGTCCTATCTATGATTTCAATTATTATATTGAGAAGTATGCCGATATTAAGAGAAACTACGCAAATAACGATGCCGCTGCACTCAGACATTTCGTAGAGTACGGTATCAACGAGAACAGAATTGCCAAGGCGGGAACAACTCCTGCAGGAAACAAGGCATTTGTTCAGGGACAGAACAACAATAATCAGAACAAGACTAAGCCGACTACGGTTTATGACGGAACTGATTACAGTGCGGTATACGATTTTGATTACTATATCAATAAGTATTCCGATATGAAGAGACTTTTCTCAAATGATGACAAGGCTGCTATCAAGCATTTCGTAACCTGCGGAATGAAGGAAGGACGTCAGGGATCATCACAGTTTGATTGGAATGTTTACAGACTGAATAATGCGGATCTTTCAAGACTCTTCGGTTCTAATAAGGCTCTTTACTACGTTCATTATGTTCAGTACGGAAAGAAAGAGGGCAGAAAAGCAACAGGAACTCCGAATATGACAGGTGCAACAACCGTATATAACGGAGTAGACTACAGATCGGTATATGATTTTAATTACTATATTAATAAGTATCCTGATATCAAGAGGTCTTTCGGAGCAACTGATGAGAACGGCGTTCTGAAGCACTTCGTAACTTACGGTTTAAAGGAAAACCGTCAGGCTAAGGCTACTTATGATAAGAATGAGTATGCTAAGCTGAGAACCGATGCCATCAATGCCGCTAACTCAAACGGAAAGACTCCTATCATGGGAACTTCCACAGTTACAAAGGCACAGATGATCAAGTATTATAACAAGGTTGCAAAGTATCCTGATTTCTATAAGAATTCCGATGCACCTACAATTGATGCATTTGTTCAGATTTATATCGAAGAGTGTGCTGCTGAAGGCGTAAGAGCCGACATCGCATTTGCTCAGGCTATGGATGAGACAGGATATCTCAGGTTCGGCGGATTAGTTCATATCGAAGATTATAACTTCGCCGGAATCGGAGCAACAGATTCTGCAAACAACAGAAATATCGCACAGTTCACATCAGTAAGAATGGGTGTAAGAGCTCAGGTTCAGCACCTTAAGGCTTACGCAAGTAAGGATGCACTTAAGAATCCTACGGTAGATCCGAGATTCCACCTCGTTTCAAGAGGAAGCGCTCCATACGTAGAGTGGCTGTCTATTCCGAACAACCCATACGGAAGAGGATGGGCAAGCAATAAGACATATGCTGAAGATATTCTCAGAATATTATCAAATATAAAGGCACAATAATTCATTCAGGAGGAATCATATAAATGAAGGGAATAATTCTTGCCGGAGGATCAGGGACAAGACTTTATCCGCTTACAAAGGCGGTATCAAAGCAGATCATGCCGGTATACGATAAGCCGATGATTTACTATCCGCTTTCAACACTTATGCTTGCGGGTATCAGAGAGGTTCTTATAATCTCAACACCGAGAGATCTTCCGGTGTTCAAGGAACTTTTCGGAGACGGTTCACAGCTGGGAATGGAATTCTCCTATGCTATTCAGGATAAGCCTCGCGGACTTGCGGATGCGTTCATAATCGGTGAAGAGTTCATCGGAAATGACAGAGTAGCACTTGTTCTTGGAGACAACATTTTCTACGGACAGAGCTTCTCAAAGGTTCTCAAGGCAGCTGCCGAGAGAGAAAAGGGAGCAACAATCTTCGGATACTATGTAAAGGATCCGAGAGAGTACGGTGTAGTTGAGTTTGATGATGAAGGAAAGGCACTTTCAATCGAGGAAAAGCAGG
>CACZHN010000015.1 GCA_902780985.1 uncultured Lachnospiraceae bacterium
CTGATCCTTTCATAAATGTGCTGTATCTAAGTCATTATTTAAGATACAGAGATTTCCAGAATTCTATGATCTCCTTATAATCCTTGATTATCTTATCCACATCGATATCGTCCATCTGCTGCATCCTCCACATATAACCTTCGGATGCAAGATACATATCCTGATACATAAGTCTGAGATCGATGCCTTCCTTGAATTTCGACAGATCTAAATTTGCGATCGTCGGATTGGACTTCATCTCAGTGTAAGGGGAGATGATCTCGCGCACCTCATTTACCACATCGGGATCTTTCTCGTAATACGCTTTGATGGAGAAGTTACTCATATCCGGATAAGCTTTCATCATGGTGGCCTTTGCCAGCAGACCGTTATACATCATGTCGAATATATCATCGCATTTGCTGACTGCAGCCTTCATCAGGGTTTCCTTAGTAAGTTCCTCAACCTTTTTAAGAAGGAATATGTATAGGTCCTTCTTGTTCTTAAAGTAGAAGAAGAGCAGCGACTTACTGATGCCGGCTTCGAGAGCAATCTCGTTGACCGGGCTCTTCTTGTAAGAGTTTTGGGCAAATACTTTGAAACCCGCATTTATAATTCTGTTCTGCTTTTCCTCCGGGAGAGCATAAAATTTTTCATTCATAGGAAGTACCTCCATATCATTGACCGATTCGGTTAATTTAATTATATTCCATTGACCGTTTTTGAGAAGACCCCTTTGAAAAAATTTTTTTGTGCATCTTGCGAAGGGAAAATGCATCTTACAGGCCGCTTTATTGTAAAGGGATTCGGGGCGGTATATAGTCGCATTAACAAAAGAAAAGGAGACAAGTGATATGAATAAAATTTATAAGAAAAATGAAGTCACCTTCGCAATCATCTGCATAGTGATCTATGTTGTGGGAACCAGTGCAGCGGAAGCCTTGGCAGAGAGCATGGATATAGTAAAGCTTCCTTCCATGATATTTCACTTAGTATTTACAGCAGTTCTTCTCGTATGGCTTAAGAAGAACGGGCTCTTTGAAAAGTACGGATTGACATTTCCGAGATACAGCCTTAAGACAGCATGGTTTTTCATCCCGCTGGCACTTATCGGTTTCGCAAGCATTTACTTCGGAGTTACTCTTAAGTATCCGGTTCCGGAGACTGTATATTATATCGTGAGCATGCTGTGCGTGGGATTCCTTGAGGAGATAATCTTCAGAGGATTCTTATTCCTGGGAATGGCTAAGGTAAATCTTAAGAGAGCTGTAATCGTTTCGTCCGTAACCTTCGGAATCGGACATATAGTTAATCTGCTGAACGGACAGCCGGTTCTCGAAACCCTGCTTCAGATAGTTTTCGCTGCTGCTGTAGGTTTTGCGCTGGTAGCGCTTTTCTATAGAGGAAAGAGCCTTATTCCTTGCATCGTATTCCACGGCATCAATAATGCAGTCAGCGCCATCAGTGATGAAGAAGCTTCGCTTAAGGTATTCGGAAGCGTTGAGAAAGAACTCTTTATCACGGTTACTATTGCTATAGTTATTGCAGCGGTTTACAGCATAGCAATGTGGAAGAATTTAAGAACTGAAGAGCGTTAAATACATTTTGTAAATTCCGGGCTCGCTTGTTATACTTATTAGGTACTAAATAAGTATGAGAAGAGAGCTCGATATGGAATTAAAGGTAAAGAAAGTACCGATAGAACAACCTGAAATATTGGAGATCCGCTGTCATAAAGTAACCGATGATGTGCAGGAGATAATCACATTTGTGAAGTCCAGACAGGGACAGCTCAGTGCCCGAAAGGACGGAAGAGATATCGAAATCCCGGTGATAGATGTCTTCTATGCGGAGTCGGTGGATAACAGGGTATTTATCTATACCGCTAAAGATAGCTTTGAGATCAGAGGCAAGCTTTATGAGCTGGAGGATATGCTGAAGGGAAGATCCTTTATCAGAGTACAGAAGGGTATGATTCTGAACCTGATGAAGATCAAGTCCATAAAGCCTGCGCTCAGCGGAAGATACGGAGCACTTCTGAAGAACGGTGAGGAGATAGTCATTTCCAGAAAGTATGTTTCGGAACTGAAATCCGCACTTATGAAAGGCGAATCCCGAACAGGGGGTGAAGATCGATGAAGATAAAAGAAAAGCTGTATGAGGCATTCAGACTGTATTTTATTCTTGTGACCCTCATTTCCGTACTGCTCATGATACTGGGATTATGGCTGGACAGTGACAGGGTGCTGGGATATGAGGTATTCCTGTCACCGCTTATATATGCGGCAATAGGCGTTATCCCGGTATTCTTCTTCGGGAACGATAAAGAGATTAGTATGAAGAAGCTTCTGGTGCAGAGGATTGTTACTCTGGCCTTTATCGAAGCAGCGATAATGATACTTGCATTTAATGCAGACGGCATTCCGACGGAAAGAAGATCGGTGGTAATAGCAATAGCAGTAGGAATTGCTGTAGTTTACATAATGACGATCATAATTGAATATATATTTGAACTAAATGAATCAAAAGTCCTTAATGAGGCACTGCAAAAGTACCAGAAGGAATGAGACTCGGGGACGGAGGTCAAGTATTCAAAATGAATACTTGACCTCCGTCCCCGTTTCCCATTTTTCTGATTTAAGAAATTCTTTAATATTTCGATTTATAGTGGTATCAGTGAAAAACGAAACGGCGTTTCCGAGATATAGAAGGAGAATAAAAATGTCAGAGAATATTGTGGAAGTAAGGAATCTCAGTAAGCAGTTCGGGAAGCAGATGGCACTGGACGGAGTGTCTTTCAATATCAAAAAGGGAAGTATCGTGGGACTTATCGGACCTAACGGAGCAGGTAAGACTACGATCATGAAGATCATGGGAGGTCTGTCTTTTCCTACAGGCGGAGAACTGGAAATGTTCGGCGCAACGGATGAGAAGGGGCTCAATCATGCAAGAAGCCGTATGAGCTTTATGATCGAAACTCCTTATGCAAAGGGAAATCTCAGTGCCAGGGAAAATCTTGAGAAGCAGAGACTGCAGAAGGGAATCCCGGATAAGAAGAGAATAGATGAAGTGCTTGAGATCGTGAATCTTCAGGATACGGGAAAGAAAAGCGCAAAGAACTTTTCTCTCGGAATGAAGCAGAGACTGGGACTTGCAAATGCACTTCTGGGAAAGCCGGAATTAATGGTACTGGATGAACCGATAAACGGACTCGATCCGGAAGGAATAGTGGAGATAAGAGAGCTGTTCCGTAAGTTGAATAAGGAAAATGATATCACCATAGTCATATCATCACATATCTTAAGCGAGCTGTCCCTGCTCTGTACGGATTACATATTCATAAATCACGGAAAGATAAGGGGTACATTTACGGCAGAGGAGCTGAAGGCAGCCTGCAGTGAGTATTATCACATAGATACGGACAACAACGAGAAGGCAAGCGCGATCC
Source organism: uncultured Lachnospiraceae bacterium (assembly GCA_902780985.1). The sequence continues at coordinate 3,428 of CACZHN010000015.1, forward strand.
TTACGAAGAATCTGGGAATAGATAAGATAGAAGTGCTTGAGGACTCAAGCATCAGGATTTATGAAGGCTTGGATGATCTGAAGAAGATTTCAAAAGCACTTTATGATAACGGAGTAATTCCGACAATGCTTTCAAGGAATGAGGTTAACCTTGAGGACTATTACATGCGTATGGTACAAGACGCGCAATAGAAACTCAAAACATAACAGAGGTGACGAAATGATAAATATTATCAAATCAGTTAATTACAGTACGAAAAGAGATATAGCGGTCCTTATAACGATTATCTCCGCAGTGGCAATCCCGGTATTTGTAATAATGGATATTATCAACAGCGGTGCGGCATTTCGTGATATAACTCCGAGTTTCCTTTACGGTAATACGTATTTCGGAGAAATATATGCGGTTTATTCAATTGTAGTTCTTATCCTGACATGCAAGGCCGTTGGCGGAGATGCGGGAGATAAGACAATAAATTATGAAATCATGTCGGGACACGGAAGAGGCAAGTCTTTCGCGGCCAGATCTGTAAGCGGATTTTTATGGGGCTCGGTAATTACGGCAATAGTACTTTATCTTCCTATGTTCTATATAGGACTTGTGAACGGATGGGGTCTTGAGACGAATATGAAAGACGTTATATTACGATCCGTTCTGACTGTATTTCCGTTGATCAGAATGACTGCATTTTTCATAATGCTTACAAGCGTTATGAGAAGTTCCGGAAAGGGAATTGCTGTCGGATATGTGATAAGTATGGCAATCTTCTTAGTGAAAGCAATCCTTGAGGAAGCAGAGATAAAATTTGCGGATTATATAAGCGGAATGTCCAATGGGGCAATGCTTCTGACTCCCGACAACTATAGGGAGAAGATTATAGACGGTGTGAAAGTGAAGATATTCGATACAGCACTTTCGGGAGATGTGATTATAAAGACTATCCTCATATCAGTCACAGCGACTGCCGTATATCTGACCGTTGCTTATATGGAATATAAGAAAAACGACCGTGATTAGGGAGACAAAAGATGAAAAACATTATTAAATCACTCTGCTACGATGTAGTCAGATCTAAAAGTTTTATAAGAATAGTGGCCTTCTTTATGATCTTAATGGGGCTGTTAACATTTTTGAATATAAATCTCGACGGAGATGTTCCGGGGACAAGCGGAATGATCGTATCCAATGCGGACTTAACATTTCTTATGGGAATTATGTTTGTCGGAATACTGATAGCAATGCTCACGGGAGAGGGATTCGCGGATAAAACATCAAACTATGAAGTGATGAGCGGCCACTCGAGAATATCCGTAATCATGGCAAGAGGAGCTTTCGGGGCGGTAGTATCGGCGCTGATCTTAACAGCTGCGTCATTTATTCCGATCATTGTCGGAAATGTATTCTACGGATGGGGGGATGCGCTTCGGCTCGGTGATGTGATCATAAGACAGCTGCTCTTTTTCTTCCCGTTTCTCAGGCTTTCGGCATTTGTTGTAAGTATGCTTTATATAATCAGAAACCAATATGTAATAATGGCACTGGGGAATGCACTGTTATTGTTTGTTAATCTGGTGCCGCATTTTCAAAAATCATACTTTTCGAGTATATCAAATCTGGAACTTCTGACAGCTTATGAGGGATGGAGTATTTACAATCTGGATCCGGCTAAAGGGGTAGTTGAATATGTGGCATATGACAGCAGTATCGATTCGAAGATGGTGATCGGAACGATAGCAGTGTCGATGGTTATGACTGCATTTTACCTGATTTATCTCCGTAAGTCTGTCAAAAAAATATGCATCCGCCAAATGGAGACTTCTGTATACGCTGCCAATCATAATTGCGGTGATATTCGTATATATGGATGGGATCACAAAAGAGGCGGCCGGTATTGCGGCGGGAGCGGTATTTGTCGGAACCGGTTTCTTTGTATCAAAGGCGATGTGGAAAAGGATCATTCCGGTCATTTCGTGCTGGATGATCATGGTATCTCTTGTGGCTGTTCTTGTGTCGCCGGATTATAAGAGAAAGAGTTATGCGGAAGATTTCGATACTATATTTACAACGATCCGAGACCACTATGTACTTACGGAAGAAAAAGGCCTGGACTTGGAAGAGCTTTATGCGGAGTATGCGCCTCATTTCAAAGAAGTTGATAAGAGTCAGGATTATGTTGAAAACTATAAGCTGTGGCTGAGATTTCTGAATAATTTCCATGACGGACATGTCAGCTATCATGTAAAGGATGATGAGGATGCGAAAAAAGCCGTATGTGAAATCTTCGGCAATGACTACGGCCTCTCTCTTATAAAACTTTCGACAGGAGAGTATGTTGCGGTAAATGTAGAGGGCTGCGGAATGTCTTACTCGATCACGGAAGACGGATACGATGAACTGGGAATGAGAGAAATCGTGAAAAAGTACGCACCGTCAAATGCGGAGGCAAACCGACTTACCCTTGCAAATGCGGGAATCCATAACGGTACGGTTATAACAAAGTGGAACGGAAAGCCGATAGATGAATATTTCGATGAGATTGATTACTATATGGACCAGTTTCCGGTAAAAGAAAACGAAGAGTTTTACAGACCTATATATGTTGCGGGTATCGGAAGAGATTTAAACTACGGAGAAACCGTGATCCCGGATGCTATGAAGGAATCTTGCAAGAAGACGGTAGATAATGTATCAGCTGAAAATGCATCGGTTGACATAACATTTATCAACGATATGGGTGAGGAAGAAACCGTAAAGGCTCCGAATCTGGGAAGTTACTTCAGAAGACTGTATGAAACAGAGGGAATGCTGAGCGACGGAATACTGGCGGATAATCTCAGCTGGCAGAGACTCAGTGATGATACGGCTGTTCTCAGAATCTACTCCATGAGCTATGATTCCAAGACATATAACGGCGCCGACTATACGGAAATGACAGCTGAACTGAGAGAAGAACTCCTGGGCCTGAAGCAGGAAGGAGTAAAGAATATAATCATAGATCTCAGATCCAATACGGGAGGCAGCCCTTACTTCGTTGAAGGAGTAGCACAGCTCTTTGCACCGGAAGGAGAGCAACTCACATATTACAATGCGGTGATAAATGAAAAAACGGCATCCTACGAACGAGGTGCCGATGGAAAATATACCATGGGAGTTCCGAGTACATTTCAGGGTGAAGACATATGGCATGACGGAAATGTGATCCTTCTTGTAAATGCCATGACAGTCAGTGCAGGAGATGACATGACCTATATAATGGGTGATTATCCGAACGTAAAGGTTATGGGAATCACAAGAACCAACAGCTCATGTCAGGCAGTTACACAATATTCGGGAAAAGCAGGAGTAGTATTTTTCTCGGCTGTACCGAATCTTTTCCCGGACGGAACCATCGCCATCGATACCTTCGCCGACCGCATCGGCCGCACCCCGTTCGACGAACGCATCCCAATAGATAAAGAAGCTGTGACGGCGATCTTCGATAGAGGAGAAGATTACATATTGCAGTACGCAATTGATAGTTTTTAAACCATAGATTTCAGGATTTCGATATACGCCGTCGTCAGCTTCGAAGGATTTATGGCGTTCGGCACTATATACCCAATCTCCATATAATCATCCACCTTCAGCGGCCTTGCCACGATATTCGGTCCGTTCAGCGTCTCGTTGATCACGCCGCTGCAGATGGTATAACCGTCCATACCCACTAAAAGATTGAACAGCGTTGCACGGTCACGGACTATCAGCTCTTTATCGCAGTCCAGTGTACTGAGAATCTCCTCCGAGAAGTAGAAGGAATTATGACTTCCCTGCTCGTAGGAGAGACGCGGGTACGGTTTCAGATCCTTCAGTGATATGGACTTCTTCGAAGCAAGTGGTGAATCCTTTCCTACGAAGACATGAGGCTTTGCCTTGAAGAGCGGAGTGAAAGATAAGTTGTTATCCTTAAGAGTCTTCAGGATTACCGTTTCATTGAACTTATTCAGATAAAGGATTCCCAGTTCGCTGCGGAGAGTTGCCACGTCATTTATGATGTCGTAGGTTTCGGTTTCCCTCATATGAAATTCGTATTTATCGCCGCCGTACTGCTTCAGAAGCTTTACGAAAGCTTCGACTGCGAAAGAATAGTGCTGTGAAGATACACAGAATCGCATCTTACCGGTCTGGATACCGTTGTATCTTTCATTTATCAGGTTGGCCTGCTCCAGGACCTGTCTTGCATATCCCAGAAATTCGTCACCTTCCTTGGTGATCTCGATTCCGGTTTTCTTTCTCAAAAAGATAGTAATGCCGTATTCCTTTTCCAGTTCCTGAATAGCCGATGTAAGGCTCGGCTGAGCTATATATAATTTCCTTGCGGCTTCTGTTATATTTCCCGTTTCAGATACGGTAACCGCGTAATGTAACTGCTTGAGAGTCATATAAACCTCCGAATGTCAAAATAGATTTCTAAGAGATAATAACACAATGCATAGAAAAAATCTATGAAAAGACAAATGTTTTAAATATTTTACCTATAAAAGCGATGGGTATATACTCGGTTCAATTGATACAGACGCATTACGAACGGAGGAATACACAATGAATACATCGGTTATAGGATTTCCGAGAATTGGAAAGAACAGAGAACTTAAGTTTGCTTCCGAGAAGTTCTTCAAGGGAGAGATAAGCGAGAAGGAACTGAGAGACGAAGCGGCTGCTATAAGAGCTTACGGTTGGAAGCAGCAGCAGGACGCAGGAGTGAAGTTCATATCATCAAATGATTTTTCATTCTACGATAACGTGCTGGATACAGCGGTTCTTTTCAACATAGTTCCGAAGAGATACAGAGACCTGGGGCTTACGGACCTTGAAACCTATTTTGCAATGGCCAGAGGTTATCAGGGAGATCAGGGAAATGTAAAGGCCCTTGCTATGAAGAAGTGGTTCAACACAAACTATCATTACCTCGTGACAGAGATAGATGACGATGCGGATGTAAAGCTTGTGGGTACAAAGCCTTTCGATGAGTTTGAAGAAGCAAAGGCACAGGGCGTGGATACAAAGGTAAGCCTTGTCGGACCTTTTACATTTCTTAAGCTTGCAAAGTTCACAGGCAGCAAGAAAATAAATGATTTCAAGGGTGCTCTTACACAGGCTTATATCGAGGTTATACAGACTCTGGGCAGCAAGGGTGCCGGATGGGTAGAGCTGGATGAAGCATATCTTGTACGCGACCTTTCAGCTGAAGATATAGCTCTTTTCAAAGAGATATATAACAGCCTCCTGGACAGCAAGGGTAGCGTAAAGATCCTGCTTCAGACATACTTCGGAGATGTAAGAGACGCATATAAGGAGATTACGGCTCTCGCATTTGACGGAATCGGTCTTGACTTCAGCGAAGGAAGACTTACGGCAGAACTTGTGAAGGAGAACGGATTCCCTGAGGATAAGCTCCTTTTTGCAGGACTTGTAAACGGCAAGAACATCTGGAAGAATAATTACGCAAAGACTCTGGATAAGCTTAAAGAGCTTAAGGCCGAGCTTGGCGCAAATGTAATCCTCAATACATCATGCTCACTGCTTCATGTGCCTTATACTCTTGAAAGCGAGACAAAGCTTACAGCGGATTATACACAGCACCTCGCATTTGCGGAGGAGAAGTTGAGAGAGTTAAAGGAACTCTCGGTGCTTTCGGATATTGCGGATAAGGGAAATGTAGCGGCACAGGATGCATTTAAGAATAATCAGAAGCTTTTCTTCGGACGAGTTAACAGCGAGGATAAAGCGGTTCAGGAAAGAGTTGCCGGAATCAAGGATTCGGATTACACAAGACTTCCTGCTTTCGAAGAAAGAGAGAAGATACAGAAGGAAAGACTGGCACTGCCTATCTTCCCTACAACTACCATCGGTTCATTCCCTCAGACAGCTGAGGTAAGACGCAACAGACAGGAGTTCCGTAAAGGACTTATAACAGAAGAGCAGTATGACGACTTCAATAAGAAGAAGATTGCAGAGTGCATAGCTCTTCAGGAAGAGATAGGACTTGATGTCATCGTTCACGGTGAGTTTGAGCGTAACGACATGGTTGAGTATTTCGGTGAGAACCTTGCGGGATATATCTTTACCGAGAAGGCATGGGTTCAGTCCTACGGTACAAGGTGCGTTAAGCCGCCTATCATCTGGGGTGACGTATCACGTAAGCATTCCATCACGGTTAAGTGGTCAAAGTTCGCAAAGAGCTGTACCGATAAGCCGGTAAAGGGTATGCTTACAGGTCCCGTAACCATTCTCAACTGGTCCTTCCCGAGAGAAGACATTTCCATCAAGGAAAGCACTCTTCAGATAGCACTTGCTATCCGTGATGAAGTTCTTGACCTTGAAGCCAACGGAATCGATATCATTCAGATCGACGAGGCTGCTCTTAGAGAGAAGCTTCCTCTCAGACGTTCGGACTGGTATTCGGAATATCTTGACTGGGCTATCCCGGCATTCCGCCTTGTAGCCAGCGGAGTCCGTCCTGAGACACAGATCCACACACATATGTGCTACAGTGAGTTTACGGATATCATCCCTGCAATCGATGCGATGGATGCGGATGTTATCACATTTGAGGCTTCACGTTCGGACCTTCAGATCCTTGATTCTCTTAAGGAGAACAACTTCAAGACCGAAGTAGGCCCGGGAGTATACGATATCCACAGCCCGAGAGTTCCTTCAGTAGAGGAGATTCTCGATGCCCTGCAGAAAATGCGCGGCAGAGTAGAGGATAAGAAGCTCTGGGTCAACCCTGACTGCGGTCTCAAGACAAGAGGAGATGTTGAGACAAAGGCAAGTCTCATCAATCTCGTTAAAGCGGCAAAGTCTCTCAGAGAGAGTTTGTAATTTAAAATCCAGTAATGTGCTGAAAAAGTCCCTCGGATTTCTATAAAACTATTATAGATTTCTGTGGGACTTTTTCCCATTTTAGTGTATAATTTTGAAGTGTGGGAGTTTTTTTAGGGGGAACATAGATATAGGAACGTGGGGAGAATAAACAATGGCTGATTGGATCGTAGTTGTAGATGATGATTCGACTAACCTTAAAATGGCGGGACATATCCTGAGTAAGCACAACAAGCGCGTGACGGCACTTAAGTCCGGACAGGCACTGCTTGACTATGTAAAGGTGAATACACCTGATATTGTGCTGCTCGATATTAAGATGCCGGGGATGGACGGTTTTGAAACTCTGGAGAAGCTCCGTGAGCTTGAGAAAGAGATGAATCTTGAAGAGATTCCCGTTATATTCCTTACTGCAGACGAAGATATAAGTACAGAGAGCCGCGGTTTCAAGATGGGTGTTTCCGATTATATCAGAAAGCCTTTTGACCCGGAGATTCTCGTAAGAAGAATAGATAACATTCTTGATAAGCAGGAAATGATCCAGCATTATCAGGAAGAAGCTACCCGTGATAAACTGACGGGACTTTTCAATAAGGCGGCAATCCATGAAAAACTGGGTTATATCTGCCGCAGAACTTCAGGTTATTTCCTTATGATCGACCTGGACAGCTTTAAGCTGGTAAATGACCTGCACGGTCATGATATGGGCGATAAAATCCTCATAGCCTTTGCCGAAACCATCAGAGAAGCAGCCGATCAGGACGCTGTTATCGGAAGAATCGGTGGTGATGAGTTCGTCCTCTTTTCAGAAAAGATAAATTCCGAAGATGACATACGAATAATTACAGAGAATATAAATGTGAACTTCCTGAAGAGAGCCAAGGCTCTTATCGGAGAGGAAATGGATATCCCTCTGGGTGCATCCGTAGGTGCCATGTACGTATCCGGTGCAGGTTCCGAGTTCACGGACATTTTCAATGCTGCCGACAAGGCGCTCTATAAGGTAAAACAGAACGGAAAGCACGGCTATGCTCTTTACAATTATGAGGATTTCGAAGAGGTTGAAGATACACAGCTTATGAACCTCAAGACTATCAGCATGATCCTTTCCGAGAGAAATATATCCAACACAGCGCTTCAGCTGGGACAGGATTCCTTCGTACATGTATACAGATTCGTCATGCGTTATATCATGAGATATCACAGAAATGCATGTAAGCTTCTTTTTACGCTGCAGCCTATCGGTGAGCAGTCCGAGAGTGAGTTTGCGGCAAACTGTGACAGATTCTGTGCTCATGCCAGCGGCGTGCTTCGTAAGAGCGATCTGGTAATGCAGTGCAGAAAGAATCAGATATTTGTATTACTGACAGACATCAAGGAAGAAGCCATCAAGCAGGTTGTGGGAAATATCATCAGAACCTGGAGCAGAGACGAGGGTGATATACTGACGGTTTCCTACGAAGTTGAATTCATGGAATCCGACGACCTTATGCATGCCAGCGATGAACAGCCTTGGGTAGCGGTGGTTGATGACGATGTTGCCAATCTTAAGCTTGCGGGTCATGTTCTCAGCAAGAACAACATGCGTGTAACGGCACTTAAGTCGGGAAGAGCACTTCTGGATTTCCTGAAGGAAAGCAGACCGAATCTTATACTTCTGGATGTTAAGATGCCGGATATGGACGGATTCGAGACCATGTCCAAGCTTATGGCCATGGAAGAAGATGTAGCCGAGATCCCGGTTATCTTCCTTACGGCAAATGATGAAGTGGAGTCGGAGAAGAAGGGACTTGCCCTTGGGGCTACGGACTTTATCAGAAAGCCTTTCGTACCGGAAGTTCTGGTAATGAGAGTAAGACAGATCATCAACATGATCAGACTCCAGAGAAATCTGGCTCAGGAAGTTGCAAAGAAGACAAAAGAGAACGAAGAACTGTTCCTGGATGTGGTTAAGTCTCTTGCAGAGGCTATCGATGCAAAGGATACATATACAAACGGTCATTCCGACAGAGTAGGTCAGTATTCCAGAGAGATAGCAAAGAGATACGGCTATAATACCAAAGAACAGTCTGATATATACATGATGGGACTTCTTCATGATGTAGGTAAGATCGGTGTGCCTGATACGGTAATCAATAAGCCGGGCAAGCTTACGGAAGAAGAGTTCGAAGAGATAAAGAGACATCCGGTTGTGGGACACCAGATCCTGAAGAATATCAAGGAGATGCCGAGTCTGGCTACAGGTGCGCGCTGGCATCATGAAAGATATGACGGAACCGGTTACCCTGACGGACTGGCAGGTGAGCAGATCCCTGAAGCCGCAAGGATCATCGCGGTGGCGGATGCCTATGATGCCATGACCAGCTACAGAAGTTACAGAGATGTACTTCCTCAGGATAAGGTCAGAAGCGAGCTGGTGGAAGGAAGCGGAACCCAGTTCGATCCTAAGTTTGCAAAGATCATGGTGGATATGATCGATGAAGATATTAACTATGATATGAAAGAGGTAAAGTCTTCCCACGAAGATTACCTGAATATATAAGAAACCAGAGGATGATCATTTGAGAAAAATTTTACTTATAAACGATGACGGAATCGAAGCAGACGGTCTGAGAAGACTGGCGGCAGAAGCCGTTAATTTCGGTGAGGTGTGGATCGTGGCACCGAGAAATCAAATGAGTGCCTGTTCCCACAGCATAACTTTAAGAGAATATATTGATATCTATCCCTATGATTTCGGGATAGAAGGAGTGAAAGCTTATTCCTGCAGCGGCACTCCGGGTGACTGCGTAAGAGTGGGATCTCTTGCGGTCATGCCTTATAAGCCGGATGTGGTCATATCGGGAATAAACAACGGATTCAATACCGCAACGGATATCCAGTATTCAGCCACGGCGGGTGGTGCTTTCGAGGCTGCATTTCAGGGATATTCCGCAATTGCCATATCCGAAGGATTGGGAGATCATTCCGTAACGGATAAGTATCTGCATCAGCTTCTTGAAGAGTATATAGATGTCAGACATTCAAAGAACGAGATACTCAATATAAATATTCCGGCCTGTCCGATAGAGGAGTTTAAAGGAATACTCCGTGACAGAAAGGTTTCACAGGGAATGTTCTACGAAGACGGATATAAAGTTGTGGAAGAACTTCCCGGAGGCGGTATGAGATATGCGGTTGACGGCAAGCTGGTGAAAGTATCCGAAGAGGGTACGGATCTCAGGGCTGTGACCGAGAATTATATAAGTGTAGGAATTGTAAAAAATATAAGTTAATTAATTGGTTGGGTTTAAGGAGAAGAGAAATGTTCAAGAGAAAATTTAAAGCTGTTTCCATGGGGATCTGTATGGCAATGGTGGCTGCAGGCTGCGGTTCGCAGACTGCAACACCTACGACTACAGCAGCAACTGAGGCAACAACAGCAGCCACAACAGAGGATGCTACGGAAGCGACCTCCGGTGATGCGGGTGCGGCAACAGAAGCTGTCCTTAAGGGAGAAGGCCCTGCAACTCTCGAGGATCTGGTGGATAATTCCGAGCAGGAAAGCGGTATCAGTGACGGAGATGTGGTGGTTGATATCAACTTTGATGACGGCGATACCACAGGATTCGGCTCATTCGTAAACGGCGGAGATTATGTGCTTTCGGCCGAGAACGGACAGCTTGTTTGTGACATTTCCAAGTGCGGAGATCTGGACTATGCAAACCAGGTATTCTTCGACGGCCTTGAACTTAGTCACGGATGCGTATATACATACAGCTTCGATATTTCATCGGATATAGACAGAAAGGTGGAGTACAGACTCCAGCTTAACGGCGGTGATTATCATGCGTATGTAAGTGACTACATTGAAGTCGGCACTGAAGTGCGGAATATCTCGGTGGATTTTGAAATGGCCGATGCTTCAGACCCTGCACCGCGACTCTGCTTCAATATGGGTAAGATGGACAATATGGATGCGGATCCGGGACAGCATAAGGTATATATCGATAACATAAAGCTGGTGGTTAAGGATGCTTCCCAGGCTCAGGCAATATCGGGATTGCCTAACTATGTAGGCGTTTCGGTAAATCAGCTTGGTTACAAGCCTGAAGATAAGAAATATGCGGTTGTAAAGAGCGACAAGATCACATCAGACAGTTTTATCGTATGTGATGCCGCTACAAATGAGACGGTTTATGAAGGAACCCTCGGTGCCGATATCTACGATGAAGGTGCCGACATGGACGTTAAGATAGCTGATTTCTCGGATCTTAAGGATGCGGGACAGTACTATGTGGTTACCGACGGCGGAGCAAGTTATCCTTTCGCGGTGTCCGATAATCCTTACGGTGACGCATATAAGGATGTTGTGCTCATGCTTTACAGACAGCGCTGCGGTATGGCAATCGACGGCGACTTCGCACATCCTGAGTGCCATATGGATAAGGCAGTCGTATATGGAAATGAATCGGTTACCAAGGACGTTACCGGCGGATGGCATGATGCCGGCGACTACGGACGTTATGTGGTATCAGGTGCGGAAGCCGTTGCTGATATCATGATGGCTTACGAAGATTTCAAGATCTCCGATGATGACTGGGGAATCCCTGAAAGCGGAAACGGAATCCCTGATATTCTGGATGAGGCACGCTATGAGCTCGACTGGATGCTGAAAATGCAGGATGAAGCTACAGGCGGTGTATACCATAAGGTAACAGGCCTCGCATTTCCGGGTACTGTAAATCCGGATGAAGAGACAGAGACCATGTATCTTATGCCGATCTCATTTACGGCTACCGGAGATTTTGCTGCTGTTATGGCAAAGGCATCGGTGCTTTACAAGGATTTCGATCCTGAATTCTCGGCAAAGGCATATGCTGCTGCAGAGAAGGCATGGAATTATATAGCTGACGAAGTTGATCTTGCGGGATACAAGAATCCTGAAGATTGTGATACGGGAGAATATCCTGACAGAAATACAAAGGACGAGAAGTATTGGGCAGCCGCAGAACTTTACATTGCGGGAAGAGAAGACCTTGAGCCGGTTGTTAAGGAACTCCGTGCGGACGGAAGAGTATTCCCCGGTCTCGGATGGCTGGAACTGACTTACTATGCGGATTACGATCTGGCTAAGTACCTTCCGGGTACAGACATGGGAGACCAGGCAAGAGAGCTCCTTATCGCAGATGCGGATGAAGTGGTTGAGGCTTCACAGGCCAGCGGTTACTTTACAGGTATGGCAAAATACCCATGGGGAAGTAATATGACCGTTGCAAACCATGCGGAACTTCTTCTTATGGCTCATAATCTGACAGGAGACGATAAGTACAGAGAGACTGCAAAGAGACAGCTTGATTATATATTCGGAATAAATCCGCTGGGTTACTGCTATGTATCTGGTTACGGAACACTGTTCCCGACACAGCCTCACCACAGACCTTCACAGGTTGCGGGAAAGGCTGTTCCGGGTATGCTGGCGGGAGGACCTAACGGCGGTCTTGACGATCCGTTCGCAAAGACAGTGCTTGACGGACAGAGCCAGGCAATGTGCTATGTGGACAACATGCAGAGCTATGCTACAAACGAAGTGGCGATTTACTGGAATTCACCGCTTATTTACGCTATGTCGGGCCTCAGATAAAAATTTTGGCATCGACAGCGGTATGTGGTAAAATAGGAATTGGTGAAAGCTAGCATTTCAACCGAATTATGAATTTCGAATTTGGTGGGTGTTTGTTATGGGGATTTATAACTTTATAACAAAGGATATTTCAGCGGAAAATGAAACCAAGAGGGTTATAGTGTCGATAAGGATTCTGTACATTATAGCCTTCTTCGCCTACGTCCTTGATACGGCGTGGGCCGGACTTAGTGCGGCAAAAATGTTTCCGTACCGCACTATAGCGATCCCGATATTCATTATCGCACTTTTCATACATACATACTTATCAAAGACTCGTCCTGTGGTCATGCTTTTCATGACATTTATCTTCGTATGGATATTCTTTATGATACCCGTATACGGATGGAGCGCAGGTATGCAGAACTACTTCATCTTAACTCTTATGATGTGCTTTTTCGCATCTCACGGAAGACTCCTTTATAAGTTTCTTTATGCGGGATTTATTCTTGTGATAAGAATCCTTACTATCGGAATATTCGGCGGCATGAAGTCTCAGGCGGGGGTATCCGCTCTTGAAGACAAGGTGCTCCAGATCACCAATATCACAGCTGTTTTTACGGCTATTATTTTCATATCATATTATTACAGCCAGAGAGAAAACGAAGCCGAAAGCAAACTTATGAGATATAACGATCAGCTGAAGGCGGAGGCCAGTACGGATCAGCTTACGGGACTTTTCAACAGACGTAAAGCCAAGGAGTATCTTGCCGAGCTCAAAGTTGCCGACGCAGAGAACGGTATCAGTGTTGCTATAGGAGATATCGACTTTTTCAAGAAAGTTAATGATACATACGGTCATGATGCGGGGGATGAGGTTCTGAAATTTATCGCGAACCTTATGAGAGCGGAATGCAGAAGCGATTCCTTTATAGCCAGATGGGGCGGTGAGGAATTCCTTTTGGTGTTCCCGGACTGCAACGGCGACAATGCTTATGTGGCATTGGAAGGACTTCGTAATGTCATAAGAAAATCCGTAATAAAGGTAAAAGATCAGGAAATAAAGATTACCATGACCTTCGGATTGGCTGAAATCGGATATGACAAGGACGAACATGCCGCTATAAAAGAAGCGGACGAAAAGCTTTACATAGGAAAGCAGAACGGAAGGAATCAGGTTGTTTTCTAGATGATTGAGAATGCTAAGATACTTAAAACCGAAAATATAGACAATGCAAAATTCGGATCGAGAGACGGTGAAATGATTACCCGCGAAAGGGTAAGAAATCTGGAACTCTCGGTCCTCTTTGACGATACGGGGAGAAGATATTTCCTTAGGATCACATTTCAGACTGTCCGCGGAGAGGAACAGGATGAAGATACCACGGAGATCATGCTTGATGTGAGAAACTGCAAGGTGACTCACAGAAAGAATTCGCTGATACATGTGGTGAAGGATGACATTTCTGCCAGGGAATACATACTGGGAAGTATGTCCGAAGATGATTTTAACAGGATGGACAGTTTTCTTTCCGGCTATGTTCTTAAGAACAGGAACACGGAGACCAGAAGAAGCAAGGGACTTATGTCGGTGCTTCCTTTCAGAAAGAATCCGTATGAAAGACTGGACAGACTTGTAGGTCTCGAGAGTATCAAGAAGGATATCAAGGATACCGCAAGCTTTGCACTGGTGCAGAAGAAGAGGAGAGAGTTCGGACTTCATAATGTTCCGGTTTCGCTGCACCTTGTGTTTACCGGCAATCCGGGAACGGGAAAGACTACTATAGCCCGTATGCTGGCGGCAATCTATAAAGATATCGGAGTTCTTTCGAAGGGCCACCTGGTGGAAGTAGACAGATCCGCTCTTGTTGCGGGTTACGTGGGACAGACTGCCATCAAGACCCAGAAGAAGATACAGGAAGCCATGGGTGGAATACTTTTCATAGACGAAGCTTATTCCCTTGTGAGCACGGGAAATGACTTCGGACAGGAAGCTATCAATACCATCCTTAAAGCCATGGAAGATTACCGCGAGGACCTTATAGTCATCGTTGCGGGGTATCCGGAGCTTATGGAGGATTTCATCGAGAGTAATCCGGGACTTAAATCCCGTTTCAACAAATACATCAATTTCCCTGACTACAGTGCGGATGAACTGGTAAGGATATTCAGAACTTTCTGTAAGGAATACGATTATCATCTGGACAGAGATGCGGAGAAGGAACTGAAGAGCCTCATCGAAAAGATTGAGGGAGAAAAGGAAGAAGATTTTGCAAATGCGCGAACCATCAGAAATCTGTTCGAGAAGGTGGTTACGTGCCAGGCGAGAAGAATAGCCTTCGAAAGCTCTGATAAGGATCAGCTTACATGTATTACAGCAGAAGATGTGGACGCAGGTGGAAATGATGAGTAATGAGAATGTAACATTGAAGAAAAAGGCGCCGATACTGCAATTGGTGATAACATTGGCGTTTTTGATAGTGCTGGATATATCGAGTAAAAAAAGTAATGCCGCATATGTGGTATCGCTGGCACTGTCTGTGCTGGTGGTTGTGTTCGGAGTGGATTTTCTGATAAAGACCCTCTGGTATGCCTGTGATAAAGAGAAATATGTGGTAGTAAGAAAGAGTTCCCTTGAAAACAAAACAGCGGAGAACTTTTTGAGTGAAAATAGAAAAACAGAAGAAAGATATTATGCAATAGGCGGTATTGCAGGAACTGTGATCGCGACTGTGGGCGTGGTCTATGAAAGTTTTTACGTGTTGGATCCCGCAAAAAGAACCGGAGGCCTTGTTTTTATATTTCTGCTGATGTATGCGGTTTGGTTTTTTATCCTGCGTATAGGGAAAAAGAAAATATCGGAAAATAGCCGGAAAATGGTAAGACTGTGCGACCCTGAGCTTATGTTCGATGTTATGGAGCAGAAAAGAACAAGGATACATTCCTCCGTTGATACGGCATCGATCCTTTTTGTTCAGGTTCTGGCGGCATATTACATGGAAGATGAAAAGCTTATGAGAGATAAGTTTTCCAAGTTTGCCGGCATAAATAAGAATTATATCGATGAAGTTCTGGCTATAGGCTTTCTGGGATCGATGGCCATAAATAACAGCGATCAACAGGGGTATGAAAGAGCTGTCGCAAAGCTTAAAGAAGCCGGAGAGAAGGGAGCGGCATATCCTAATGTGGCAAAAGCCTGCGATTACGTGAGAAATAAGTGGCAGGTTCAGATAGGGGTAAGAGATAATGATCCGGATGTATCCCTGGATATGGCGGCCGATACATTTGATCAGGTAAGAGATTACAGACCGATAAATATGGAATATACATATCTGATCGCAAGGGTTCAGGAGATGAAGGGACTTACGGATCTGGCGAAAAGCAACTACAGGGTGGTTGCGGATTCTGCCGGTAAACTGAAGTTCAGAGAACTTGCGGAAGAAAGACTCAGAGAGGCTTAAATGAAGAAAATTACAGACGGAGACTGCGTTCCCGTTATGCTGGGAACCTGGGCCTGGGGCGACAAGTTAAGCTTCGGCGGAGAGTATCCGGAGGAGGAACTTTCCGGTCTTTTTAACAGGGCGATGTCCGAAGGCTTTAAAATGTGGGACACGGCCTATGTTTACGGGTACGGAAAGAGCGAACGCGTACTCGGAGGTTTTTTAAGGGAGAAGGATCCCGATGATTATATACTTTCGGATAAATTCACACCTTATCATGCCAAGGATTTTCCCGAAGATCCCGTAAGGCTTATGGCTGAGGAAAGCTTGAAGAATCTGGGACTTCCTCACATGGATATATACTGGATCCATAATCCCATGAAGTACCGGGAGTGGATACCGGCTCTGGCCGAATTGAAGAAGGAAGGGATCATTTCCGAGATAGGACTATCCAACTTCAGCCTTAGAGAGGTGCAGGACGCAGAAGCACTTTTAGCGGAGTGCGGGATAACTCTTTACGGAGTGCAGAATCATTACAGCCTGCTGTGCAGATCTTCGGAGACTTCGGGGATCATAGATTACTGTAACGGCAAAGGAATACATTTCTTCAGTTATATGCTGCTGGAACAGGGGGCTCTGACGGGACGATATACCGCGGAGATGCCTTTCGAACAGGGCTCGGGAAGAGGGAAGAATTACAACAAGGTCCTCGGAAGATATGAGGAACTTAATAAGATACTGAAAGATATCGCCGACGGTTACGGGATAAGCCAAGCCTCGCTTATGACGGCCTGGGGCCTTGCAAAGGGTACGGTTCCCATAGTCGGTGTTACAAAGGAAAGATATATAGATGATATAATGTCGGCGGTCCGGGCGAAACTTCGGGAAGACGACATCCTGCAGATGGAAAGGACGGCGGAAGAGTCCGGCCTCAGAACTATCCGTGTGTGGGAGAAAGAGATGAAGAAAGATGCTTAGGAAGATCGAAAAGTTAATAAAGCTGTTCTGCTGGCTTCCGTTCCTTATAGCATATATAGGTTATTATGCCATAGGAGACGGTGGGGAGACCATGTCTGCGGCAGAGTCGGTGTATGCGGCCATTGCCATTTACTTCGTAAATCCGGTAAATGAAATGAGCAACTGGGCCATACTTACCGGTGAGCTTTTATCGGTTGTAGTTATCACATCCTTCCTTATTTCTGCGGTGATCAGGATCAAGATGTTTATCAAGTACTGGATCATAAGAAAAAAGGGCGGATCCGTTGCGGTCTATTCGGGACCTGCAGAGATTGACGATGACGATCTGGATAACGGTTCGGCCATGAGCCCTGCGGAAAGATATGTGGACGGAGATCCGAGAAGTTATATTGCGGGAGATAAGCCCGAAAAGACGGAAAATCATATCCTTATGTTTAATGATGATATTACCGCACTGGACTTCTTCCATCAGTATGCATCCGAACTGGGACAGGGCCAGGTTTATATCTGCTTCAACAGAATTGATCAGATGCTTATCGCCAACAGCATAGAAAGCGAAGAATATAAGAATGTACATTTCTGTAATCTGAACGACCTTACGGCCAGACATTACTGGAAGAACAACAGTCTTATAGACAGCGCTTACGAAGGCAGAAATCTGAAGATCGCGGTTACGGAATGCAATGATATAGGAAAGGCTATCATAAAATATGCCTACCTTAACAATGTATTCAGCCTGAAGACAAGTGTGGAGTACCACGTCTGGGGATGTGATGTCATAACATCCGGTTTCTATAAAGAACTGGATACCATGAACGACGACAAGATCATAGTTCATGAAGGAAAACCGGAAGAGGATATCGATATCCTTGCGAAGATGGACAGAGTTATCCTTACACAGGATGCTTCGCTCAACATGCTCCAGCAGCTCATGTATATAAATGCGGATGCGGAGCTTCACTGCTACACGGAAAGTGAAGCTAACCTGGGAGGAGTATACGGCCGCAAGGGACTTATAACCTTCGGTGCGGCTAAGAACATTATAAGCAGAGATAATATAATAGATGATAAGATGTCCAAGGTGGCAAAGCTTGTGAACTACGATTATCATCTTCAGTATTCCGGCGGTACTGCCAACAGAGATACTCTTGAAGAAGATATGGAAGCACAGTGGAAGGAGCTCGGCGGATTCCTCAGAGGAAGCAATATTGCCAGAGCCGATCATCTGTGGATAGAAAAATATCTGCAGAAAAAGGGCGTTCCCGAAGAGGCTTTGATGGAACTGGAGCACGTAAGATGGTGCAGGTTCCATTTCTATAACAGATGGAAGCAGGGCGGAGAAAAGAAGGATGCCGCAAAGAAGCTTCACCCTATGCTGGTGCCTTTCGACAAGCTTCCGGAAAGCGAGAAACGCAAGGATAATGTAACGGATCCTGTCATCCGCGAAGAAATAGAAAAAATGTTATAAAATCCTCTTGCATTTAATTTTTTCCTATGATATTATGCAGAGGTTACTGGTATGGAATCGAGGTATAACATAGCAGGATTTTCGGAAACCTGCTAAGGTTATATAGTGTTTCATATACGTTAATATTAAAGGAGATTACAAAGATGAGAGAAGGAATCCATCCGGATTACTACCAGGCAAAGGTTGTTTGCAACTGTGGTAATGAGTTCGTAACAGGATCAACAAAGGAAGATATCCACGTTGAAATTTGTTCAAAGTGCCATTCATTCTATACAGGACAGCAGAAGGCTATCCAGGCACGTGGACGTATCGATAAGTTCAACAAGAAGTATGGCGTTCAGACTGAGAACTAGATAACTTAAGTAAGAAATGTCAACAGAGCAGATAAGCTGTGGATTTTTTTCACGCGCTTATCTGCTTTTAAATTTAAAGGAAAAAACTATGAAAAGAGTTAGTATAGGCGGACAGGCAGTGCTGGAAGGCATCATGATGAAGGGACCGGAGTCATATGCACTTGCTGTAAGGAAACCGGACAAAGAGATCGATGTTCAGGTCACACCTTACAAATCTCTCGGAGAGAAGCATAAGCCTGCGAATCTCCCTATAGTAAGGGGAGTCATAAATTTCATAGAATCGTTATATATCGGCATGAGTACTCTTATGAAGTCTTCGGAATACTTCGAAGATGAAGAAGAGGAGAATAAGAAGAGTAAGAAAACTAAGGAAGAAAAGCCGAAGGATAAGGAAAAGAGCAGTGCCGGAGACAAGGCGTCTCTTGTATTTACACTGTTTGTTTCACTGGCTATTGCCATCGGAATATTCATGCTCTTTCCCGCATTTCTTGCGAAGCTGATCTTTAAAGAAGGAACCAACGAGCTTCTGATCAACCTTACGGAAGGTGTTATGAGACTTGTTATCTTCATAGTATATGTGGCTCTTATCTCCATGATGGAAGATATAAAGAGAACCTTTATGTACCACGGAGCAGAGCATAAGACCATCAACTGCCTTGAAGCCGGCGATGATCTTACCGTAGAAAATGTAAGAAAGCATACAAGATTCCATAAGAGATGCGGAACGAGTTTTGTATTTATCGTAATGATAGTCAGCATCGTGGTATTCATGTTCGTAAGAACGGAAACCATGTGGCTCAGACTTCTTTCGAGACTTCTTCTTATACCTGTTATCGCAGGTATCTCATATGAGTTTATAAGATATGCCGGAAAGCATAACAATGCATGTTCGACGATCCTTTCACAGCCGGGGCTCTGGGTTCAGAGGCTTACTACGAAAGAGCCGGACGACAGCATGATAGAAGTAGCTATAAAGTCGGTCGAAGCAGTTATCGACTGGCGTGAATATGTAAAATGTGTCAGAGACGATTCCTTTGAAAAGTGAGGATGACGGTATGGCGGAAGATATGCGTAAGGAACAGACCATAGGGACGCTGATGCGTGAGGGCAGGAAGAAACTGGACTCCGCAGGAATAGAAAATGCAGCGGGAGAAGTCAGAGATATAATGATGCATCTCCTGGGCATAGATTCATCGAAGCTCTTTATGGCCGAGACGGAAACTGTAAATGCAGCGATAGGAGATATGTTTTCTTCTATTATAGAAAAAAGATGCACACATTATCCGCTTCAGTACCTTCTGGGAAGCACCTGCTTTATGGGATATGATTTCCTTTGCAGAGAAAATGTACTCATTCCGAGATTCGATACCGAGAATCTGGTAGCCGCCGCAGTAGACGCGGTTAAGGATGTAAAGACGCCTCTTAAGGTGCTGGATATGTGTACGGGATCCGGGTGTATAGGTATATCCTTCTTCCTTGAAAGAAAGAAGCTGGGAGTAGCGGACTATGTGACCGTTACGGATATATCCGAAGATGCACTGGCTCTCGCAAGAGACAATGCAAGGAAACTGGTGGGAGAAACCGTGGTTGATATCAGGCAGGGAATCTCCGTATGCAAGTCGGATCTTTTCGAAGCTCTGGAAGGGAAGAAGTATAAGGTATTCCTGACCAATCCGCCGTATATTCCGACGGAGGTTTGTGATACGCTTATGTCCGATGTGAAGGATTACGAACCGAGACTGGCTCTTGACGGAGAAGCGGACGGCCTTGCATTTTACAGAAGGATAATAGAAGGTATGGGCGATCATCTGGAGGACGGAGCCTATATTTTCATGGAAATAGGATACGATCAATATCCTGCGGTCAGGGATATCCTGGACAGTCACGGGTATATTGATATAGATGTGATTCGCGACCTGAACGGCATGGACCGTGTAGTGTCGTGCAGAAGAAGATAAAGGAGAAAAGCGATGTTTGACAAGTTAGAAGAATTAGTCGCAAAGCTGGATGAGATCATGAAGGAGCTTTCCGATCCGGATGTAGTAAATGATCAGGAAAGATTCAAGAAACTCATGAAGGAGCAGAGCGATATCACTCCGGTTGTTGAGAAATATAACGAGTACAAGAGGGCTAAGCAGGATGAAGAAGACAGCCTTCTTATTCTCGATGAAGAAAAAGATGAGGAAATGCGTGAACTGGCAAAGGAGGAACTGGCTGAGGCAAAGGCTGCCATCGAAAGATGCGAGAACGAGCTCAAGGTCCTTCTTCTTCCTAAGGATGCAAACGATGACAAGAACGTTATCGTCGAGATCAGAGCCGGTGTAGGTGGAGAGGAAGCTGCACTTTTCGCAGGCGAGCTCTTCAGAATGTACCAGCATTATGCAGATAAGAAGAGATGGCAGATTGAAATGATATCCATGGATGATACGGGTATCGGCGGAATCAAGGATGCTACATTTATGATCAAGGGTAAGGGCGCATTCTCTAAGCTTAAGTACGAGAGCGGTGTTCACCGTGTACAGCGTGTACCTGATACAGAGTCAGGCGGAAGAATCCATACATCCGCTGCATCTGTAGCTATCATGCCTGAAGCAGAAGAAGTAGATATAAAGATCGAAGAGAAAGATATACGTATTGACGTTATGAGAGCTTCCGGAAACGGTGGACAGTGCGTAAATACAACCGACTCTGCGGTTCGTCTTACACATTACCCTACAGGTATAGTTATCTACAGCCAGACCGAGAAGTCTCAGATCCAGAATAAGGCTAAGGCTTTCGCGCTCCTGCGTACAAAACTCTATGATATGGAGCGTCAGAAGGCTCATGATGCGGAAGCATCTGCAAGAAGAAGCCAGATCGGTTCCGGAGACAGATCCGAGAAGGTCAGAACATACAATTTCCCTCAGGGAAGAGTAACAGACCATAGAATCAAACTCACTTCATACAGACTTAATGAAGTTCTTAACGGCGATATAGATGAATTTATCGATGGGCTTACTGCAGCTGATCAGGCAGCAAAGCTGGCAGACATGGA